>JAPLFQ010000033.1 GCA_026390595.1 Ignavibacteriales bacterium | reverse complement strand
CATCGCATGAGAGGTAAAGCCCCGGGCCATCTTGCCGGTAGAAGGACAGACACTGCAATGACATTGTGCCTGGATAAGGCCATTCAAGGCGTTTGTTCGGATTTGCGTTGCCCGTGATCATCTGCCGCGGGATTTTCGTGAGCTGTCCCATCCAGATCGGCGCAGCAAGCACTTCTTCGGGTTGCTTTGTAATGGAGGGGATTTGCGGGAATCGTACCTTTTCAATATGGAGGTCTCCCGGTTTGTCGATAGCGATACTCCAATAGCTCATCGGTTCCTTCGGGTCCAGCACGACAGTAACCTCGATCTTGAGCGGTTTGGAGTAGGGGAGATTGAAGTTCTCCCAAACCAATTTCAGCTCGTTGCTGCGTTTATCTGGATGTTCCCACCTGAAACTCCCGGCCATCGCGGGAGTGATTATCGCCGGTTGAATGCCGGGCAACATCTCAATCTGCCATAATGAGGTGCTTCCTCGGCCAGGTGAGATGAAATTCATTCCATTCGTCTTGTCCAGCAGCGTGATCAGATCACCGGCGGATTCACCCACTTCAATTTGTATTGTCGCGTTGCTGATTGAAATTGGTGGCGTGCTGCTCGATTGTTGGGAGAATCCAAACGATGAGGAGATAACCAGAATCAAAGCGATAGAAAGGATCTTCGGTGCGTTCCATTTGTCTTGTCGCATAAGAAAACCTCCTGAGTGTCTATGAACAGCGAGAGAAACAGCGCAACATACAATTTGCGTTTACTTGCGTTTTCGTTCGAAGAGCAAGAGGCAATTTCCCACCGGGCGTTCTCCTGTCGGATCGGATGGCGCATTGACTATCTTGCCGTCAATCAGCAGCGTCGTTGATCCGCCTCCGTCGAAATTCATCCCCTGATAGATGCC
This sequence comes from Ignavibacteriales bacterium, assembly GCA_026390595.1. NCBI lineage: Bacteria > Pseudomonadati > Ignavibacteriota > Ignavibacteria > Ignavibacteriales > Ignavibacteriales bacterium. Next base: position 201,224 of record JAPLFQ010000033.1, on the reverse strand, counting down.
GGATGCCAGCATCAAGTCCGCAAATTCGACGAGGGACATTCCAACGCTTGTTTGAGTCCGGCCGTCGACCGCTAAGAAATACACTTTTGTGCTGTCCTTCGAGAACCCCACTCCGCTTCGGGGATGCCGGCCGGCAGAAAACCGCGGGAACGTCCCCTCGGCATAGTCGGCACCGGCGGCAATGTTCCTTCCATCGAGGACGATGCGAGGCCATCCACCAACGAGGGAGCGCACAGGGCCCCGATTCGGCCTGAGCCCCAGCCAGATTCTTACCGTATCGCCGTGAGTCGCTCGACGCAGGGCATTATCTGGCGGCAGATCATAGCCCGACAACACTAATGAGCCATTCGTGAGAGGAGTCCCGCCTGATCCCATAACTCCTGAAACCACGGTGACAAGAGTGTCGGAACGAACACCGATTTCGACCAGGCGTAACTCGTAAATAGCCATTTTGAGAGTGTCGGTGGGAGTTGATGCTCTGTAGTACGAGTTGAAGAGCACGAGAGATCGTGGAGTCGGGATGTCGTTTACTCCGAGGATATCCGTTCGTTGTCCAGAGTTCCAGAAGACAGCCCCATCAAACTCAAATCGATCGATGAGTGGTTTCTTGTTATTCAAGATTCCGAATTGAGAATGAATATTGTCGAAGACGTCGAAGGGGGACCCGGTCAACTTTGTCCCTTTCACAAATTCGCCATCGATAATGTTGTTGTTCTCGATCTCTCCCGTCTTCAGGCTGAAGAAATCTGAATTGAGAGCTGCGATCACTTTCCGGTTGGCGCTGCTGTGATGCTTCGCAATAGAGCTGGTTTGTTCTCTTCCGTAGAATTTGTCGAGCGCCCTGCGGGCTCCGATCTCAAGATCTGGTTGTGTCAGATCAATTTCGACGATGTAAGCCCTCCAGGGACCTCGTTGATCCTGAAGGAACCGATACATCACGCCGGGACGCAATTGCTGCGTGAAGGACGAATCAGAGCCGAGAAGACATGAAGAGGTCGTTGCCCCAGCTCCCTGGAAAATGAAAAGGAGGAGGAGTGCAATTCTTGAAGATATCAAGCCATTGTTGCGCTTCATTTCATTTGCCTGGTGCGATGAACGTACGGTAGGTAAATATGATGCATGTGATTGGCTGCGGGTCATAAGGTCAGGACAGGGACAAAAAAGCAGGCATCCAAGGTACTGGATGCCTGCTCGCTGCAGCTAGTGCGTAGGCCCTAGTCGGCTAGTAGGTCACCCGGAGACCAGCCTGAACCTGGCGCGGTGCATAGGTGCCGTTTGGCAAACCGAAGTTTGTCAGCTGATTGCCGGCCTGATCATTCATCGTGCCGTTGAAACCGGAAGCATTGAACCAGTTGAAAACGTTGAAAGCGTCGACCATGAACTCAACCTTCGTGTTCGCGAGTTCAAACGACTTCGATACACGCAGGTCGAACATCTTGTACCACCATCTGATTTCATCATAAGGCTTGAACTGAGTGCGCATGCCCTCAATCCAGTCGTCGCCGGTGGTGTTGTCCTTGTTGAGGTCACGTCCGTCGATCACTGTGAAAGCCAACGGACTTGAAATTGTTGCGACAGCACTTACCTTGAAATCCCATGGGAGCAAGTACGTCCCTGAGATGACGATACGATGACGCTCGTCGGTGGCGCTTCGTTGCATCGCAAGAAGAGCCAATGAGGTCCTGGCTGTGGTGATAGCATCCGATTCCGAAAATGCCCAGGAAAGGGTGTAAGACAACTGCCATCTCATGGTCGGAGTGTTGTATGCCAACGTGCTCAGGAATGCATGGTTCCATGCCTTGGCTATGCTCCCCCACAAATTGATATCACCGTACTTGGACGTCAGGACGCGAGCGTTCGGCGTGACCGAAGTATTAACATAGTTCACGTTGATCGGTGAGTAGAGATTGGAGCCATGAGAATTGACGTAGTCGATGTTCAAGCCGATCTCATCTGTGAGCTGCTCGCCGATCCCCAGGGAGAACTGAGCGACGCGAGGAGTACGCATTTGCTGATTCATCACGTTGATCGCGGGGGCGGCGCTGACGCTACCGGAAGCGACGCGAGCCCTCAGTACTGCCGGGTCGATTGTTCCTGGATTCTGAAACTGGTATGTTCGCCATGACGCGTCACGACGCTCGAAATATGCGAACGCGTATGCTGTCCGGTCATAAGTAATGCCAAATCCGCCGCGCAAGATGGTCTTGCCTGTTCCGAACATATCGTAGTTGAAAGAAAGCCGTGGGGCGATGTTCGTCCAGTCATTTTTCCGGTCGCCACGATTGAACCAATCGGGCGAAATGAGGCTGGTGATGTTGGTACTATCGGCCCAGGGTACCCGGAATGTGTTATTCAGTGTGTTGATTTCGACGTCATACCGAATTCCGAGATTAATTGTCAACTGCGGCCATGGGTTCCATTGGTCCTGGATGTAGAAGCCGAGAATGTTTCCTTTGTCATCCGTCGTCGCGTCCATGCCATTGGGGTCGGTGGGATGGAATACTCCGACACCGATGGTAGCTGTCCTTGGAAGTGCGCTGGTGTCCGTTGCGAACGAGAATGATGGATTGAGGCTGCTCGGAGCCCACGGAGTCATCGTGACAAGAGCGGCGAGGCCGCCGATCTTCAATGTGTGCGGTCCATAGAAGTCTTCAATAGTGAAGGTCAACTTCTCATTGAGGGTGTAATGGTCTTCTTCAACCTTTATGGGGAAGCCACTGGTTCCAATGGTGATACTTGGATACGAGTAGGCTGGTCCATCCTGGATTGCCGGCTCGTAATGGCGCCACCGGAGATATCGCACACTCATTTCATTAAACATCTTCGGTGATATGATGTCGGTCCACTTGATCATGTGGCTGTTGATGTGATACTGCCCGTAGATACCCCCTGGTTCTGAAACCGTGCCGCCAAAATTGGTCTTGCTGGCGAGGTAACGTGCCGACCAGATGTAATCGATGGTGTTGTCGTTGTCATGCTGATATGTGAGGCGTAAAACGCCAATCTGGTTTTCATTTGGCGCCTCGAATGTTCCGGCATATTTGTCCCAGATTCCTGGATTGTAGGCCGGACGTCCGGGTACGACATCGATGTACTCGTGGGCATTCTGATCTTCGTATGATGCCATGATGAAAAGCTTGTCTTTGATGATTGGACCACTGACAGTGAATCCCATCTGCTGACGAGTGTAGTTCGGTTTGGTCTTCTCGAAAGGTCCTCTGGTGTTCAGTTCCTTGTCCCGGAAGTAGCCGAAGCCCTCTGCGTGCGTTTCATTCGTGCCGCGGCGTGTGATGATGTTGATGACGTACGAGCCACCGCGGGTAAATTCCGCATCAAAGGGGCTCAGAATTGCCCGGAATTCCTGTACGGCATCCTGAGGATATGGCGATCCTGTCTGAGGAATACCGACCAGGTTGCCGTTGTATAAGCTCTTCCATTCCGCACCATCTGCATACATGTTGATGAAGCGGAGTTCCGGCAATGCACCTGCGGCGGGCAGGGCACGTCCAGCAGATGCCGCGAATGAACGCATACCGGGGGCCACTGACGCCAGGTTCATCAGGCTGCGCGAATTCAGCGGGAGGTCGACGATTTGCGCACGCACAACGGCTGTGGATACGTCCAGGCGTCGCAACTCAAATTGCTGGTTGCGCGTCCCAACGACCTCGACGCCGGAGACTTCGACAGCTTCCGGAGTCATGGCGAAATCAAGGACAGGGCGTTGGCCTGTCACGAAGGTCACGTTCTCTTTCTTTATGGCCTTGAAGCCGATGAACTTCACCTCGATAGAGTACGTCCCCGGAGGAACGGCGAGGATCTTATACGCACCGTTGACGTTTGTTGCTGCGCCTCGTCGAGTGCCCGTCTGCTCATTGACGATCATGACGTTCGCGCCGGGCATCGTCTTCCCCTCGTTGTCGAGAACTTTACCCTCGACGTTCAAGGTTGTTCCTTGCCCATACAGAGTGCAGAGAAATCCTGCAAGCGCGAGCACTCCAAAAATGATAGCAAGTTTTCGTGCCATACTTTCTCTCCTTATGGATTAGTGTGAGTTGATAGTACAGATGGAAGAAGTTTGTTCTTTGGAAACAAAGATACGCGGATGATACCTGGGGCTGACTCTTGTCTGACGCGTCTTGGAAAGAGTGCACCTCAAACCCCTTCACCGCAGCTAAAGTAGAAGACACTGGGTGAGAATTGTTGCTAATATAGGGCTATGTACGCAGTGTGTCAAGCGCTTTCAATTCTAATGACTGAACGGTCGAGGATAGTTTTCCGCAGTTTTCTCTATTGCCCTGCAGGGGGGTGGTGCGGTGAATTCAATCGGTTCCCAAATCGTTTCGCAATACTGGTGTTGTCGCAAGCTCCTGACTTCGAGGGCCTCACGTTTCAACAATTGAACGCTCAGCCTTAGAGATGCGGGCGACGGGCAACAAAGTCAGAGGTGCCAACACAAATCCTGCACCGAAGTAACTTCACAGCTTCAACGAAAGAGAGCGCGAACCCACGCTCGGCGTCTTGATTGAACGTGCTAATTACATTACATTTTTCCTGACTATGTTTCACACTTTTTGTCACTATTGAGACCTCATGACAATGGACCGACGCTCATTCCTTTCCTCGATGGCACTTCTGCCTTTTGCGAGTTTGGCCGCCAAGCCGCACTCCAACATGTTCCCCTTCGCGGGGCCTTCAGTTTCGAAATCTGATATATCAGGTTCAATGTGGATCTATCTGTGGGATCTGGTGGATGAGGGGTACGAGTCGGTGCTGCGAAAGTTGTCGGAAAATGGATTGACCGGGATCAGCATGGCCACCGCGTACCACGCCGGGAAGTTCCTGGAGCCTCATAATCCGAAACGGAAAGTGGTCTTCCCGGAGGATGGGACTGTCTATTTCAAGCCCAACTTGAAGAAATACGGGAGGATACTTCCCAGGCCTAATTCTCTTGTCAACGAAGGGCACGGATTGGAGAGAGCAAAGAAGGCGGCCGACGCAAAGGGGCTCACCACGCGTGCTTGGGTTGTATGTTGCCATAATACGCCGCTAGGCACACAGTATCCTGACATCGCCTGCGAGGACGCGTTTGGCGACAAACTCCCTCACAATCTCTGTCCGAGTAACGAAAATGTGCGTCGATATGTCCGAACGCTGGTATCCGATATCGCCTCTCACGGGGTAGACGCAATCGAACTCGAAGCGCTGCAATTCCAGGGATACACGCACGGCTATCACCACGAGAGGGAGGGCTTTGAACTCACGCTTCCGGTTCGCTTTCTCCTCGGTCTCTGTTTTTGCCCATCGTGCCTGAAGAGAGCAAACGCCGCTCATCTCGACCTTGTCCCAATCCGCACACGTACGAAAGAGATCCTCGAAATGTGGTTTTCTGATCCAGCTGTTGCTGCAGAGAAGTATCCATCGCTGGACAAATTGCCATCCGATCTGTATGAGCCAATGCTCGAATGGAGGAAGTCCGTGGTCAGGTCATTCCTGGAGGAAATCAAGGAGGGGACACCTTCGACCAAACTGAGACAACTGGTAAGTGTGGACCCGCTCGCGCAGAAGATGGTAAGCGTCGACCCAGTCGCGTCCGCCAAGATCACGGGCGGAATTCTCGCCTTGGGCTATGTGAAGGAGGGTGCACTGCTTCGGTCCCCGATCGAATCACTCAGCACAGCAATCGGGTCCGAGAACATCACGCTGGGTTTGCAGGTTGGATTGCCTGAAAGCGGAGGGAAGAAGGAATTCCTCGACAAAGTGTCGGTGGCCCGAAACCTGGGCGTGACAAGTTTCAATCTCTATAACTACGGCTTCATCCCGTTGAAGAACCTTGCATGGATCAACGAGGCTCTCCGGCATTGAGAGCCAGGTGGTTGGGCACAACTCGCTGGAATACCGCGTAACGCCGACTTTCGAAAACCAGCGAATAGTCCAGCGGATTGACTTCTTCTGCGGCAACCCATTCATAACGTATAAGCTTATCCTTCTCCACAACGACCAGCGCATCACCGGGCAGAACTCCTGCCTTTTCTGAGAGCCACGAACGGAACTCCGATCGTAGTTTCGGTGGAGTGATCCGTCGTACTTCAAGGTCATCCCGCCATCCGATATCAGCCCCATCCAGGTAAAACGTAAGTTGCGGATTTCGGTCAAAGCCTGCAACGACAAGGAGAGAAGGGTGCCTTTCCGCGACGAACCTTGCCAGTTCACGGCCGCCATCATTGAACTGATACCGGTCGTATCCCACGATATTGTAGAAGCTCATCACGAATGACGCCAGAAGCAGCAGTGTTGGCAGAGGCGAGAGAAGAGGCGATATCTGATTGTTCCTGTAGAGTGAAAACGAGAGGAAAAGAATACAGCAGCCAAGCACAATGAATGGGAGAAACTGGAGAAGCATCGATCCTTCCGGCATCTGGCCTGTGATGATGGTGCCGGGGATTGACTTGGCGAGATTTCGCCATTCCTGATTAGAACCCCAGAGGAGCGTCAGTGCCGTGCCACCGATCAACATTGCTGCCAGTTTTCTCGAATACGATCCGGCAGAACATCTCAGGATTTCCCGCGCTGCAACGAGTGAGGCGGGGAGGAGCATTGGTAATGCATAGACCGAAAGCTTCGTTCTCATGATCGAGAAGATTACGAAGAAGACAACGAACCAAAGTGCCGGAAACATCCATCGACGGTCTTGATCTCTAAAGACTCGATACAGACCGAAAACAAACCAGAGTATTCCCAGCGGAAACAACACAAAGAGCTGATTCACAAAATACAGCGTCTCCAATGGCTTCACGTTTCCCTCGACGCCGCGAAGAGATCGATCAAAAACTGCAGACGCATCTATCAGGAAGAGTGGATTTCCGAACCCTCGAACGGCCGTGATATATCCGTGCCACGGGAGAGCCACGAGAAGTGTAACTCCCAGTGAGAACAGGAATGGTTTCCAGGAGAGCTTCTCGCCATCTCGTTCTGAAAAGGCCTTCCAAAGGAAGAACGTCAATGGGATGCCGAAGCCCACGAAGAGCTTTGTCATGAGTGCTGCGCCGACAGCGAATCCGGCATAGACTGCAAAACGGAATCGTCCGAACCGTTCCATCCTGAGGTAGAAGAGGACAGAAAGAGATAGGAGGAACACGAGTGTTGTGTCAAATTGACCCTGACGAGCGTAGAACGTGACAAAGGGATTGAGACCAAAGAGCATTGCGGCGACAAAACCGAGTTTTGAATTCTCGAGATCTTTGCCAATTCGGTACACCACGAACAGCGTAGCTCCGCCGAGCAGCGCCGAAAAGAAGCGGGCAGCGAACTCGGTCACTCCGAATGCGAGGAACGAAACACTCGTGAGCCAGACATACAATGGTGGATGAAGGGAGGAATAGAGCCCGCCGATGGAGAAGGGAGTCTGATCAAGAACACCGCCGAAAAGAAGTATCCCCTCAGCGCGCACGGCGTAGAGCGCTTCATCCCAAGCCTGGAGATCGAGAAATCCCAGATTGATGAATCTCATCGCACCGACAGCACACAGGATTGCCAGAAATACGTGTTCCCGCCGCCTTTCTCTGAGAAATTCATCCATGGAAAATTACAATCCCTTCATAAATCCAGAGCGATGTGAACAGTACGACGATGAAGCCTCCTGCCATCTTCTGGACTTTTGGCATAGCCCGAATCATTTCGATGCCACCAGTGAGCCCAATGGCACAAAAGAGTACAGCAAATGGCATCAATGGAAAATGAAAGCGTCCTCCACCAAAGAACACTGCATGCAACGCTACCCAGGTGCAGCCGAGGCACATGGCAAACAGCCAGAATGCATTCTTGCGCGATCCCAGGAAGCCGAATATTCCTCCAATGATCATGATGAAGTACGGGAGATTGGCCAACAATGTCAATGGAAGCGGAATGGAGGCGTACTTGGCAGAATAACGGGAAAGTTGATCCTCAGGGTGAGAATGGAATGTCCACACAATCAGGCCGCCTTCGCTTTCGAACAGGTGCCCCACCTTTTTGAAAGCATTCAGAACGAAGGTCCCTGGAGAGTCGATGATGTACTTCATTCCCAATTCGAATGCTCGACTATCTGTGTCGAATTCACCCTTTGTGTTCTCGCAAACCTGTGGATCAAATGTGATCGCGTAAGCGCCGGTTGCGTGAGGATTGTTGCCGATGAGGAGGTTGATTCCGCCATTGGACGACAAGGCCGCTTCGTCGAATACTACATAGTTGCGAACAATCCATGGAGCGAGCACCAAAATGCAGCTCACCACAGCCGGATAAAATCTCCTGAGTGGTATTCGTGACTGGTGCAGGATGATGGGTAGGAATAACATGATAAGAATCGTCCCGGGCTTCATCAGGACAAGAATGCCGAAGCAGATACCAAACGAAATGACTGTGCTCTTTCTGTTCTCGCCCAACCGGGTGAATAGGAATCCTGCGAGTGCGAGCACAAAAGTGAAGAAGGACTCGGACATCAGAAAATTACTATAGAGGATGGCAGGAACGTAGAATGCCCAGAGTCCTGCGGCAAGGATGCGTGTACGGGCCGGATAGCCGACAAGGACAACAAAAAGGAGAAACGCGGTCGCAACATCGAGCCCGGCCTGGAAGACTTTCACCGCAGCAGGATGGTGTCCGAAAACGAAATACAAAGAGCCCACAAACGCTGGATATCCGATTGGACGGTATGCCGTTGGTATCCCGTCGACAGCATAACGGCCTGTTGACGCGAGGGTGGAGGCCAGAGTGTCGTATTCACGCTCGTCCGAAATCAGGGGACGCTCATGAAGAGCGATGAAGACTACCCGCAGGACAAGTCCGAGCGCCAGAACGTAGAGCAAGGATCGTGGGCTCGACCTGAGCTCAGACAATAGAATGCGCACGGTACAGCTCCATTAGTCTCGCGTGAACTGCTTCGTATGAATGGTGTTTTTCAACCCATCGCCTGCCCTGTTCTCTCTTTTCGGACCGTTGAGTCGCGCTGTCGATAAGTTCGAGCAGCTTTCCATAGAGGGTTTTGGCTGTGGCGAGGACGAACGGGTTCTCAGGGAGCCAGGCCTCATAGTCAGGCGTCATCTCGGTGACGGTTGGGATCCCGAGGGCCAGTGTCTCGAGTGAATTTCTCCCGTACCCCGTCCCGCCGAGGTTTCCCACTTGTTCGATGGCGAGATCACATGTTGCCTTGATTCGGAGCACCTCGTCGTGCGGCGCATGTTCGATCAGGACGAATTCTACGTCTCTGACTCTTTTCACGGCCTCAATGACGGGAAGTATAAGCTTTGTCCCCTTCATGGATCTGTTCGTAGGAGAATGGACAATACGCAGGCGATCGTTTTCGCTTCTTCGCATCTCAAACGGCGAAACGTCGAAAGGGATATAGAGGTATTGGATGTTTGGATGAAGGAGAAGGTGATCGCTCTCATTTGTCAAATTGAGATCGCTCATCATATCGATCGCAGGAACCACGCCCCGGATTCGAAGGTCGCTTCCCATGTAATGACAGACGATTTTCTTTCCCTGCCGCTTCCACATCTTTGCGATCCTGCTGTCGCGGAAGAAGTCGAGTCCACCGTCGTAATGAATGATTTCGTACTCGTCGAGTTTGAACCGCTCGATCGCTTCTTCGACTCTCGTGCGCCGCCGGAGGTCGTCGATCATGAAGTAGGCAGATTCAAGAATATTCCTCGGAGCATGGACGCGCATGGAAGACGTCGGCGCAACGCCGTGAACCGTGTCAGAGCCAGCGTTATCCCTCTTCGCGGTTCGCCACCATGCAGCGATTGCGTTGCGCGGGAGAGGAAGATTGAGTGCAATATCCTCGGGGAAGGTAAGGACGTTCTTGTGAAGGGTCACGAGCCTGGCATCAGCGCCGAATCGGCGCTGCATATCCATCATGCTATACGGCACGCCGGCAACATTGATGGGAGCGACGTGGAGAACCTTCATAGGTCAGATGAATCGTTTGTAGAATGTGCTGCGAAGAATCCCGTGAGAGTTGAACTTCTCCTTGAAACGGATAAGGTTCATAGAGGGAGTCATCGGATTTTCCGCTTTTGTATCCTGGGACACTCCGATATCAATCCACTTGAAGCCCCGGTCGGTTGCCCATTTTGAGACCTCGTACATCACGATGTGGATCGGGTTGTATTCTTCGTACTCGTAGAGGAGCATATTGTAGAAGCAGAGGGCAACTTGTTGATTACAGGCAAACATCAGAGACCCGGCGATTGGCTTGTTTCCCTTGTACACGAGAAACAGCTCGAGATTGTCGGGCATCAATTTCTTGAGGCGTAGGAGCTCGTCCAGTGTATGTGTCGGCTTCACTCCGTGCCGTTCCTTGTTCTTTACAAGTATCGGATAAAACGCTTCATAGTCGTCGTTGATTTCGACTGTCAGTGTCTTTTCCCGAAGATACTTGTGGACATAGCGGCGCGCAGTGCTCTGAAAGCTTGTCAGAATCTCTTCCTTTGGGTCCAAAGGAATGGAATGTGAGATGTAATGCTTGTCGTAAGAAAATCCCCTGTATGCCAGAGCGTAATCGAGGTTCTGTGATATCACCTTCTGATAGATGAAAGGGGGAGGAGTCAGCAGTGCTCGTTCGAGAGATTGCTCCCGGCAATAGTCCGAAAAAGCATCGACCAGTTCAAGAGCTGTTGCGAATGTTATCACGTTAGTCACAATCGAACCGTACGAAGCGCCGATCGGGGATTCGAATGTGCTCCCCATCAGAGCACCGGGAAGCACAGCGACGATCTCTTTCTTGTCCATGAAGAGAAGATGGTGCCACTTGAACCGACCTCGAGGATGGTAGTCAAAGAACTGCTGAAGATGGAACATCGTTCCGTTGTTCGAATTCAGTACAAATCTTTCCCATCGTTCACGCAGTTCTTCGGTGTAAGGAACAACTTGAATGGCCATAGGTATCAGAATTGGAATGCTAGTGTGAAGAGGTGAGCGTCTCCCAGGCCGAGTGAAAACGGGACGAAGGCATAGTCGAATTGAAGAAACTCGTACCGGATGCCGAGGCCTGCCGAAAGGCCGCGTGAATCGTAGCCTGAGGCATAGCCAAATCTGACGGAGACGGCGTTGTCATAGGTTGTTTCGATGCTTCCCAGCATATGGCTTTCGCTTTGCTGAATATGACCAGCGAAGCCCGCGTTAGCTGAAAAGGCAAAATCGTCAAATGCAAAAGTGTACGCAATTCCGCCCCGGACAAAGGTTGGCAGGTCGGAGTTTTCTCTTCGGAATTGTTCAAGCGAACCGGCATTGGTCACGGAGACTGCTGCTTGGAGGCCTGCAATTGGCGTGCGATACAACAGGCCAACGTCCACGCCAAGTCCGGATGCGTCGTCAGCATAGAGCTTCTCATAGAGGTACTTCGCTGAGACTCCGAACGAGGCATTTTGAATCAGCGTCGTCGCAAATCCAAGCTGCAATGTTGCATTTCTGGCGCTGAAGGTCCCTAGCGCTGGGCCGGGGATGTCTCTCACTTCGATGCCGGGTACGCTGATAGCTGAAACTCCCAGGCCGACTGTCCCGAATGAGATTGGAATTTGAATTGCGAGGAACTCGCATTGGATGTCCTGAATCCACTGAGCATGAGTCAGGGCGATCGTCACATTCCCGCGACTCTCCAGATTGGCCGGATTGAGCAGCCACGAGGAAAGCCGGCCGTGATCAGCGATTGTTGCGTCACCGAGTGCAGCCGAGCGGCCATCAAGCGGAATTTTGAGCTGGGAAGAGCCAACGGATGATCCCTGGGCGATCACGATGACCGGGCACAGAGCTAGAAAGAAGAGCAGCATCCATTTCTTTGTCATTCAAAGCTCAGTCTTAGAGAGAGCATGTGAATCCCCCCAGTGCCGTACGGTTCAAGAATAAATCCATAATCGATAGTTGGCTTCAAAGACGCAACGGCCGTCTGCAGCGAGAATCCGATGCTCGGCTTTGAGCTTATCCCGCCTGCAAAGTCAATCTGATCGATACCGCCTCTGAGAGTAACATTTTCCTGAAGAGCCAATTCCGCTCCGATTCGTGAGAGCACAATTGCGCCAACCCACTCGACTTCACCAGCGATTCTGCCTTTGAGAAAACCAGGGGAATAGCATATCGCCAACTTTCGCCGCAGCGGAAATCGATCGATGCTGGTATTTCCGGAGCTTCCATAGAGCTGGGATGTGTCCCACTTGTATTTTGAATTGATGTCTGCCACCACAGCGCCAATTGTCCAGGCCTCGGAAGGAGCGTAGACAATGCCCAGGTCGAATCCGACTGTGGTGCTTTTCACACTTTCGAATAACGAATAATAAAGGATTTTCGCAGAAACTCCAACGGCGAAATCAGGCCGCACCTTTGTACCAAAAGTGAACAGAAACTCATTTTCGGATGTGGAGTACGTCTCTGTGGGGAGACCGTCGAGACTTCGGCCCTGGATCTTTGATACGCCAGCGTTGATGAGTGCGAGCGAGAAGCCGCCGGTTGGCTTTATACTCTGGGCATAGCTGACGAAATTCAGATTCCTGTCGAACGGCAAAAATCCCGCAGAAAGCAACGCGCTCGGATGTGCTTGAAAAGGAACCACGGCAGGATTGTAGTATCCCGTACCATCATCTGTCTTGATCGCGGTCAGGCTGTTCGCCATGCCCATACCTCTCGCTCCAAATCCCATTCGCATTGCCGCTCCGGCCAAACCGCCGAGTTCAAAGTTGTTCTGGGCGAACGCCGTAGAGAACGCCGGGAGGTGCAAGGCCATGCTCGCAATGATCCAGAGGAGAGGTATAGTGTTGTGTCGTGTGCTCATTGCAGGACGAATATCTTTCCCCATTGTGCGTTGCCACCGTCAACTTCAATTCGATAAAAATACACTCCATTGGTTACGCGGCGGTTCCTGTCGTCGCGCCCGTCCCAGATTTCATCATGTTCAGCGGAGCCGATCCGGAGGGCATCCCGAAGAAGGGTTTTTACGGGTTGCATTGAGAAATCGAAAATTCTGATTGAAACAGGAGCTGTCTTTCCTGACGTCGAGAAATGAATCCGAACTGCCTCGAACGCGGGGCTGAAGGGAAGGGGATAGGAATATGTCTGACCGGTTGCTTGGACGGGTTGATATGTTCTAAATACATTCCAGGTACTTCCGAAGGGGGAGGAGGAATTGTCCAACGTTCTGGCGAGCCCTTCAGGTCCGCCTGTCCAGAGAGCGTCACCCTGTACTCCTACTGCATAGACCGCCGGGGAAGCAAATCGCTGCAACGTCAACGGGTCGTAGACGGTGCCGCTCCGCGTCCATGATCGACCGTAATCGTTGGACCGGTAAACGCCGCCATCTGTTGCGACGTAGACGATGGAGTCTTTTGAAGCGATGTTGTGGGCCCATTCGCCAAGCAAAGCGGTTCCCCATGTTTCGCCTCCATCGCTTGAATAACTCACGCCTCGTTTCTCGTCGGCCTCGAGAGCATTGACGGTCGCCGCCCAAATCACTCGCTTGGTGCCCCATCGCTGCTCAGTAATTCCCACCACCCAATTGCCGGAAATCGGCTTGAGTTGATTCTGGTGGTTGAATTTCCGCCAGCTGATGCCGCCATCCGTCGATTTGTTGATGCCGTTGGCTGTTCCAACCCAAATTGTCGAATCATCGCTTGCGTAGACGGCAAATGGCCGGTGGTTGAGATTACCGACCAGAGAATCGGCGCCGAGTTGTCTGTCCACGACGGCGAGGGCGAATCGTAGTGTGTCAGAAGGAGAAATCCGATTAAGGTTATCTGGCGGCAGTATGACGCGCTCCCAAGATTTTCCCCGATTTGACGACCGACGCAGCATGCCAGCCCAACTCGCAATCCACACGTATTTCGACGTCAGAGCGATGTCGTATGTAACGTTGTCAACTGGAACAGTAACATTAAGCGTGGGTATCTTGTTACGGCCGTAGAGAAGCGTATCGACCTTGCCGGTATCAACTGGCTGGGAAATGAATGTCCAGCTTTGTCCTCGGTCAGTCGAGTAATGGAGTCCGTGACCCGTTTGATGCGCAACATTCTCGGGTTTCGTGATGTATGTCGTAGAAATCCAGATCTCATTCCCACGTGCAGCGACCGCCGAGACTCCCTTTTCATCAAATGTCTCAGAAGCAGCGAACTGCCTCCATGATCGCCCCGCATCCGTAGATGATGTCGGTCCTTTTCCTGTCCCCACCCAGATCGTATCACCCTTGGGGGCAATCTTGTTGACAATGTTGCTCCGCAGAAGCGGAGAGGTTTCGCTTGACGGGATGGCAAATGAATTGATGACCTGTGCAGGGAGCTCTCCCGAGAGCGCGAGCAGGAATGTCGATATGATTCCGAAACGCCTCATTGCTTCACCGTGATGCGATGAACGACAACTGCACTCGTTTCGTTGGATCGGTCGAATGCCTGAAACTCAAACCTGTACGTGCCCGGGCTCGTTGCTGGTGGCAGCGTGATGATCAGGCTGTAGATTCCATCGCCCGCGACGATATCGCCATGACTGGCGGATCCATCGTCGTACATCAGAAAGGGGTTCCCGCTCGAAGGTGTACCATCAGGCTTGTACGAATTGAATATGACTTTGGCCAGGTCGGACAGTCCGTCTGCATCGGTCGATTTGATCCGAAGAAGCAACGATTGTGATTGGTTTGCAAGTGTCACCGTATCAGGGGCATCGAGAGAGGTAAGAACGGGAGCTCTGTTCCCGCGATACACTGTCAGTGGGGCGATTATCGTATTGCTCTGAAAACCGTTTTGAGCTTCTGCACTGACCTCAGCACGAAAGGTCCCTATTTCTACTCTTTTTATTTGAATACCGACTTTCCCCGTGTAGATACCGTCACCCTTGGTCCGATCCGGAGCGGCACCATCATCGTTGAGTTCACTTTCTGATAGTGTAGAACTTGATGATGGGGGTTTCAGTGAACACCTCACATGCGACAGAGGATTGTCCGAGTTCTGACTAACCTGCGCGGAAACGGTCACGGAGATCGACAACAGATCCTCCGGGTTTCGGCTGGCTCCGGTATTAATCGTGTCGGTGTTGACGGAAGACGGAGTAATGTCGGCTTGCAGAAGGGTTGGGGGGTGTCCAACGGAATCGATAGCATTCCCGGTTCTCATCTCGCACCCTCCGACGGCAGCTAACATGAGTGCCAAGAGTGCAAGCCGCGCGATTATGCGCAAGTCAGCCGGAACAATGCTGATAGCCTTCGCTCTTGAAACAAGTGCCAGGGAGTGAGTAACTGAGAATTGATGGAGCCGACGCAATGATTGCTTCCCTTAATAGTTCTGTTCGGACCTACTTCGTAGCAATCAGTATGTCGTCAGCTTCCTTTTCTGTGAATGGGATGTGCAGAAGATCGATTGCACAAAGATAGAAAGCTCAGCGAAGAAAGTCAAGTACTGATTTTACATGGAAATCGTAAACGGTGCGAAAGAGAAACTCACAACAAAGACTATCAGCGTGAACCACCCAACAATAATTCGTTGTCTATCCAGGGGTGTCTCATCAGGCACAGGTGGATGATAGAGCTTGATGAAATAATAGGAGACCAATGCCCACAGGAACCAACCTGTCCAACTGTATTGAGCGAAAGGGACAATCTGGGCTGGCAATTGCTCCATGAAGTAGCTCATTATTCCCCGGAGAAGTGCGTCGATCACGGCCGGCAGTCCCAGTACAAGGAGTATGACAAATGATGTTCGAGCAATCCTACGATGCTTGTCGCCGAAGAGCGTATAGATAAGATGTCCGCCATCGTACTGTCCGATCGGGATGAGGTTCATTGCGGTGACGAAGAGCCCAAACCAACCGACGCAAAGCAGCGGATAGTGATACATTTCGGACATAGGCGGAACGAATTGCTGCGCTGGATCCGTAAGAAGCCAGGAGAGGGCACTGTAAAGAATCGTTCTGCCGAATTCCAACCCTAGTCCTTGTCCATCGTTGGTCATCTGGGTCGAAAAATCATACCCCGGATGGATTGATAGGATATAGTCCGGGCCTGGCAGAGTCAGGAATCCGAGAATTAATACGACAACGCACGCGCAGAAACCAGCGAGCGGGCCAGCAACTCCGATGTCGAACATAGCTTTTCGGGTTGGGACAACAGATCTAGTCCGAATAAGAGCGCCCAAAGTCCCAAAGTTCAAGAAGAAGGGAGTTGGAGGAAATGGGAGGAAGTAAGGCAAAGTAACCTTGACTCCATGGTATCTTGCAGCGAAGTAATGTCCGAACTCGTGGACCCCGAGTACAAAGAGGATGGAAATCGAGTACGGAAGACCATAGTGGAGATTTGTAAGTTCGAAGGCGTTCTTTCCCACCCATTGCACGCCGGCGACGGTCGTAGTAAACAGCGTAAGGAGAAGAAGGAGGATGTTGAGAAGAAAGCGGAAATCCGGTTTCGCTGACTCAACTTCATCAAGACGTAGAGGATCTTCCTGGGGGAAGTTATTGCTCATTCAATCCGAGAAAATTTTCGAATACGCGGCACAACACTCAGATGGAAGATAAGCAAAAACCAACCCGAAAGCAAAATACACCACTCCGACAGCATTCGAACAAGGGAACTCGGATGCTGTCGGAGAATGAAAGGAAAAACATCATAAGCCCTAAGGCTGAGGAGGTTTCGTGCTCGTGGTTACTCCACTTCGCATTGAATTCGGAAGTGGCGGTTTTGTGCTGGTTGTGACTCCACTTCTTGATTGTGAAGAACTGAACTCAACAGATTTGTCCTCTTGCTTCGCAGCGTAAGATATCGCGAAGTTCGTCGCGAATGTGAGCACGAGAGCAATAAAGATGGCAAAGAAGCGTTTTGCGTTACGGGTCTTGAGCATGAAACCTCCTTGTTGGTTCGGAGATGTGATTCATATCACTCATTTGTTTCCGAGTGTGTTATGATTTCACGTAAATTTTGGCTAATTTTCTGCAAATGTCAAGTTCAATGTTCAGTCTATAGGCCTTGTCGCATTCCAGGGTTTATCCATTCCCCATAACTCGTTGTAAAATTGACGTTTGGAGATGATGTTGAGAACCGTTCAATACTGTTGGTTGTCTTTTCCCCTTGACATCATCTCCATTCCGTGCTATATTCGTCACAGATAACGAAAGTGATATGAATTGTATCTGTTCAAGAAAATATTAGTTCTATGGATTGGCCTCCTCGCGCTCGCGGGACTTCTGTTGTTTGCGCTCGCCAATGAAGGTCCGTCGTCAAGTGCGCTCTTCGTGGACGCAATATTGCTCCTGACTGGCATCGTATGCATCTTCATTTTTCTTAGAGAGCCAAATAGGACAAACAGGCCAATATTCTTGAATTTCGGTATGTTCTTTCTCCTCTCGGTTCTTGCGTTTGTTTTTAGATTTGTTGGATACGCAATTGCTCCAGGCGATCAGTGGTTAAGATTCTATTTCTCGCAGTATCACTTGATGGCGTATTTCTTTCTACTGTCCTTTGCGGTTGTCTATGTTGTAATCGACTCCCTTTTCACGGACTTCTGGACATTTTCAAAATATTCTCTTGCCTTTTTGATTGTTGGAAGCACCTTCACTTATTACTACAATCCGTTTTTCGCAAATCCAAGACATTTGTATACGACTCAAGACGTCGCGGACTACAAGGCGGTCAACCAGGCCGTGATTATTGCTGAAAACATGGGCAAGACGATTCCTACAGTTCAAGAAATCGCTGCGATTAGCTCTATTGGGATTTGGAAGAATGGTGTACAGGTGGGAGTTTTGTTCGATGACCAAAAGGCACGCAGGGTCGCGGAATTGCTCCCTTATTCAGAGAATGATGAGAATTTTGGGTCCCTCTTATTCAAGCCTCTATACTTCGACAACATCTATATGAACGTTCTTTGCATCATCTTTATCTTCCTTTTCTTTGGATACCAATACAAGAACGATCCTCCTCAGGGAGCATATATTGAGAAGATCATTTTCCTTTTCTTGCCATATTGCTCGCTTGAAATTCTCCATCATTACGCCTACATTAAATCAGTCGAGTATGCGACTTTTGTGGATGTGCAACAGATTGGCTACTATCTAACTTTGTTGAATCTCTTATTTCTACTGACTTTTTTTGGCTTGCGATTGAGGTTCATCACAAGCGTCAAAGGCGAGTTTTATGAACGAGAGTTGGTTTCTGACGCTGAACATATTAGTCGTTGGCGCGACGCTCTTGATAATCTTGTTGTACGCCATTTTCTTAACCCGAAAGCGATTCATGGAAGGCTTTTTGCACCGCGCGCGCCAAGAAACGAAGCCTAACTTTCTTCAGAGAATCATCCTGAAATTCTTCGGTTGATCCATCTAACAGGCTCAATACAATGGAAGCAACAATCGTAGGCAGAAGCAAATCGATCGAACTTCTGAGGAAGCAGATCACGAAGGCCGCTCATGGGACAAAGGATGTCCTGATTGTCGGCGAACCGGGAGTCGGTAAAGGCGTTGTCGCGAAGAGAATCCACTCCGAGCAATTCAACGGCACCAATGACCAACATCCCTATTTCTCGGTGAATGCATCCGTGATCGATGATCGCGAATTGGAAGCTGTTCTTTTCGGCTTTGAAAAAGGCGTGCCGGGAATGCCCCCGACCACAAAACGCGGGCTCTTCGAACTCTCAAATGACGGAACAATCCTCATCGAAGAGATTGAAGACGCCAGCTTCAGAAATCAGATGAAGATTCTGAGCTTCATACAGGCACGGACTGCAATGCGGATGGGAGGGGACGAGGGCAGAGGCGTTCACGCACGAGTTGTCCTGACTATGAAGAAAAGACCTGAAGAGTTGTTGCCGACCCACAAAGTCTATGATGAATTGGCGAAGAAGGTCCAGGAATTCGAACAAATTGAGATCCTTCCGTTGAGGGAACGACCTGAGGATATCCCTGTTCTCGTGAAGCACTTCGTGAATGAGATCAGTAAGGACCTGGGCATCAAAGATGTGGCGATCGATATCAATGCAATTGATGTCCTGGTGCGACACCCTTGGAAAGAAAATATCCGGGAACTCAAAGCCGTTATCGACAAGTCCATCCTATTTTCCTCCGGAGGCAAATTCGCTCTCCCGCCTGAACTCACAGATGAAAAGACTGAAGTTGTCAAGATGATCAACAACGTCATCAGTGGCCAGGAGTTTGTTCTTGACAATTCCCTGGATCTCATTGAAAAGGGGATTATCGAACGATCGCTTACCAGATTCGGATTCAATCAGTCAAAGGCAGCGCTTTTCCTCGGGATGACGGAGCAGACTCTCCGTTATAAACTCAAAAGACTTGCGATCCCGAGCGCCCGTCACCGATAACGACCACGGTCACTGATGTGCAAACGCAAACGCCCTCTTGTTGAGGGCGTTTGCGTTTCTGTGACGAAGATTCTCGCGTTATCTGTAGATCTTCATGCGGAACGAATCCATATCGGATTGGTAAGGCAGTAATGCTCCTGACCATCAAAAGAGTTCGAGGCAATCGTCCAAACTTCGGCACGAGCGTAGCATGCCCCTGAAGGATTTACCGAGAACTCCTTGCGCAGCAAGAACCCATTGTTCCCATCGATCCTGTATGCCGTTCGCTCCGTCGAGTCTCCGATCTTTCCCAGAATCAACTTGACGGATCCTATCTCACCAAATTCGGGTGTCGACAGTACGTCGAGCTCAAGCCGAATGGTGGGCCCTGTAACAGATCCCCCAATCCCAGATTGTGAATGATCTCCCCCCACAGCAATGAGCCGGATCACTGGACCATCCGTCATGATCGCCGAACCGCTTTCGAAGGCTTGAAGAACGTTCTGCTCGGATAGGCCGCCGTTTACGAAGAGACCGGTCCGCATCTTCCCGAAAATCTGATCGTTGTTTTCCTTGATGAGGAGAAAGGGGATTCCGATTTGACGAAAGCGATTGAAGTTCCCGTGAGCGTCATTTCCTGCAATTGCGATCAGCTTCTTGCCCTTTAGAAGCTGTCTTGTCCATGCCCGATACCCTTCCCAAAAGCTTTCGTCGCACCTTCCGTTCAGAATTTGTAGGCCTGTCAAGGCGTCAAGGGCCAGGTCGGCATCGGTCCACACTCCTCTCCCGAGAAGAAGTCGCTGCAGGAAAGGGACGGGCTCCTTTGCATGCGCAGCGAACGCGGGGGAGTCCGCCGACTTGATCGCCAAAACCTCTCTGGCACTATGTTCGCTTGTTGTATGATTCCATCGTTCAGCGCCATCACCCGACCCGTAGATGAATTCGCGTTGTCCCATAACTAGCAAATGAACGTTCTTCTCATCGCTGTTACGGCATGACACTTCTTCTCCTCGAACGACAACGAAATCACTCTCACGAGAGTTCAGGTGATCAACTTCGGCCTGGAATTGCCGCCATTTGGCCAAAGTTGGGTCGTTCGTGAGATACGAGTCTACATCATCGTCGAGATCGTAAGAATGATCAGTGACAGCGTAATATGCCAACCCCAACGCCTTTGCGAGCGTGATGGCCGGGAACAGAGGAATTCCAAATTCCACTTGGTCATCAGTGAAATGTGAATGGGTGTGTGGATCACCCAAATAGAGATCATCAAATCGTGGGAGAGAATCCTTGGCCAGGTAGACCCTTAGCGGTTTGCGCGAGGAGGTCCTGTGATTATCATTGTGATACGTTCTTGAGCGGCCACGACATTCAAGTGTAAACTCTACGTCAATGTCAACCCAACCCGCGAGCCCTGACAAGTCCAGATGAATCAGATGCCACGAAATCCTCTCGCGCAACTCGATAGGTTTTTCAAGATGATCACTGCTCTGTATGAGGCGATTGTCCTGAGAGACTTTGATGCGTATTTGAGCCAATGTCGCGGGGTAGAGGTGTGCATCCTTGACAAGTATCATCACCGGCAAATGATGATTTGGCTCGAGCCGATGGGGCGCATCGGCAATTACTTCAGGTTCTCTTGTCTTGAGCAGGCTGAAACAATATGGAAACCGGTAGTGAGTTTCGGCATAGAGGAAGGCGGGAAGGATCCAAAGATCTTGAAGAGGAAACATCAATATGTCCGCCCTTTCCAGATGACGCGCCCGCCAAAGAACACCATGAAGGGCAGAACCAGAACATACGCCATGAAGTAGAGCTCGAACCACAGGAAGTACCGCAGCAGTAGAAGGTGTCGTTGCTTCTGGAGAATTGAGAACAGGAAAGCGAACTCACCCAACATTTTCGTGAGAAGAGCTGCTGTACTCGCAATATACTCCCCGGCCGCAAGTCCGAGAAGTACTAGGAGATTCAATCCAAATCCAATTGCCATTATGGAGAAGCCAGTCAGTTTCATATCGAGTCCGCCTTTTCCCCACCTGTGTTTCTGGCGGATCAACTCCCGCCAGCCTGAGCATGGCTGACTGATTACAAGGACCTTGGGATCAATCGGACATATGTAGTTCCATCGTTTCGCTTGAACGATGGCCTGGAAAAGCATGAAATCTTCTGTAACGCTGAATGGGATCTTCCGGTACCCCCCAACTTCCAGATATGCGGATTTGCGGAAGGAGAGGTTGTTTCCGATAGTGCTGAGCGGTATACGGAGAGACATGGTGGCTGCCGCCAGCCCAAGAAGAAACGCCCAGTCGAGGGACTGCATTCCCTCAAACCTTGTGCTCGCCCGCTGGAGGGTCAATCCGCCGACGATGCCAACAGATCCGATGTATCTTCGTGCTGTACATTCCACCCAGGTAGGGGGGACGGAACAGTCAGCATCGGTTATCAGGATAACATCACCTCTTGCTTTTTCGATGCCTTGATCAAGGGCATTGGTCTTCCCCCGTAGTTGTGCGTCTTCGCGGGCGTTCAAATAGCTGAAATTGTCAAAACGCTCCTGAAATTCTTTGCAGATTTGCTCAGTGCGATCGGTTGAATGGTCGTTGATGACGATGACCTCAAAGGCCTTCTGCCCGTAGGTTTGGTGCAATGTCGATTCGAGACATGCCGCAAGGTTCTCTTGTTCATCGCGCGCCGCAATGACGACGGACACGAATGGCCTGACGGAATCGTCGATTACATCTCTTGGCTGGCGCACTGCAAATAGCATGACGCCTATCTGCACAAGATAGAGTAGGAGAAATGCGGCAAGGAGGTAAAGAAGAATCATAGTGTCAGTGCTGAGAACTTGAAACCGTCGCTGGAAAGACGCTCGAGCAGTGGATCGAGATATTGGCCAACGGTGTGTGCAGTGTTTTCGTTGTCGTGGAGGAGAATAATGGAACCCTGTCTGGCTTGCTTCGAAACCGAATTCAAGATGCGGCTTGACTCCGGTTGCCTGAAGTCCCGTGCATCAACATCCCACATCACCACTTTATGCCCCTCGGCCTTTGCCAAACGAAGAGTTCGCATGTCAAAATGGCCATAGGGGGGCCGGAAGAATTCAGCTTTCTGGCCGAGGATTTCCCCTATCGCGGCATCGGCCGCTCTGATTTCATTCATTTGAAACGTAGACGACCTGAACAGCATTGATGTGTGCGTGTGGCCATGACTTCCGATGGTGTGGCCGCTCTCAACGATTTCGCGTGCCACCTCCGGGTAACGCTCCACGTTCCTCCCAAGAAGAAAAAACGTAGCGAGGATGTTTCGTTTCTTCAGGATGTCCAGCACGTGTGGCGTTGCCGCAGGATGAGGGCCATCGTCGAATGTAATATGGATCGCCTGGCTCGTTGTGCGCCACAGAATCGATGGAAACAAAATGGGTGCCGCGACAGCGTTGAGAAAACTCATCGCCCGAAGTTCCTGTTCTTCCAACGGAGAGTGCCGAACTGTCCAACGAACGCCGCGAAAACAATATACGGAACGTGACAAAGCTCTGCAATCAGAAAGTGCCACACTGTGAAGGGTTGTTGGAGCAAACGTGCACCGATTCTGAGAATTGTGAACTCAGCGATGCCTTTGATCGCGAGAACGACCAGGAGGGGGAGCATGAGGATTGGATACATCGCCGCGGTCACACCAGAGACGAAAACAATCAGGAAGAAACTGTAAAGCAATATCAAACGAAGAAGAATCCGTTTGTCCTCGTAGTGTCCGTGTTTCGAAGCCCAACGTGTTCGCTGATTCCAGAAAGCCCTGATCGTTTCGGGTGTTGAGGTGGTGACAATAGCAGCGGAATCAAAGTTGAAAATGACCTTGCCGGCATTTCGCATCATCATTCGTTGCATCAAGGTCTCGTCGTCGCAAGAACTACGACCGTCACCGTAGCCATGGACGGATTGAAATGCTGACTTACGGTAAGCAATGTTGGCTCCATTGCAGATGATGGGGTCCCCGGATCCAATCAGG
The DNA here is from genome assembly GCA_026390595.1 of Ignavibacteriales bacterium. Taxonomy (NCBI): domain Bacteria; kingdom Pseudomonadati; phylum Ignavibacteriota; class Ignavibacteria; order Ignavibacteriales; species Ignavibacteriales bacterium. The sequence continues at coordinate 177,930 of JAPLFQ010000033.1, read as the reverse complement.
CCCGCGCCGGTCGAAATCAATCCCAGGAACTCGAGGGATTGGAGCTTTGAGAAAAGTGAATCATGCGGACGTTCGGCCACGAGTCCTGCAACGAATGCAACGTCCGGCTGGAAACATCTGACCGTAGAGGCTATCCATTCAGATGGAGCGATGCAATCAGCGTCAGTGCAAAGGATGATCTCGCCCTCCGACCTGCTGATTCCGAGTGCGATTGCGGTAGGTTTCCCTTGTTGCGCAGGAGTATCCGCGCATGACAACAATGTGCATTTGAAGTGTCCCATTGTGGCAGCCGCTTCTTTTGCCTTCGCTAAAGTCCGATCTTGCGAATGATCATCGACGAGGACTACCTCGTACTTTGTCCGATCGTATGACTGCCTGCCAAGAGACAGGATGCACTCTTCGATATGCTCCTCCTCGTTTCGGGCGGCAACGACAACGCTGACCATCGGGATGGCTGTATTGAATCGTCCTGTCGTCGCTGTCAGGCCGCGCGAGACCTTCCACAGGAAATGGAGGTAGTAGGCGAGTGAGAGCGCAAGCAGTGTTATGACGATCGTTGTTGTCATTTCGATGGGAACTTTGGCATGAAAATCAATCCAACGATGGATGGTGCCAGCACGTTAATGGCAAAGAGCAGAAGGGAAGCGCTCAGTGAGGTTGCATGAGCGACTCCGCGAAGAGAAAAGAAATAGACGGAACTGACTTCCCTGACACCCAAATCTCCCAAAGAAATAGGAACAAGTGCTTTGAGCAGCATCATGGAGGCGAATCCCAGGAACGCGTCGACAGGACCAACCTGCGAAAACGCATTGAGAAGTAGATACATCTGCACGTACACAATCAAATAGAACACGACAGAATAGATGAGTGATCGGAGCAACTGCTCGAAACGGAATACAACCACCGAATCAGTGAAATCCTGGACGGAAGGTCGCTTCAATATTTTCAGGTTGAGACGTCTGATCAGGATGGGCACAATCTGTGGATTGAAGAAGAGAAGGCCCAGTGTCGCGGCGGTTGGCACAATGATCAGTACGGCAGCTGGAGTCCCCAAGTGAAAGAGGAAAGGTAGGCTTACAACACCAGCGAGGCCAAGAACACAGATCATCTGAAGCCGGTCCACGAGCGTAAGCCCGACCACCGTCCCGGCCCGCAGCGAATTGTGCCCGAGAGCTCTTCCCCCAAACTCGCCGATTTGACCAGGCGTCACTGTTCCCATTGACATCCCAAACATAAACGAGGCCACCACCTGCATAGTGGTGCTTGCGGGGTTTACGAGGCGTACGAAGTATCGCCACTTGAGTATCTGCACCCCCAGGTTCGCACCTGCAAGGAGCACTGCTCCGGAGAGATACTCAACACGAGCGTTTCGCCACGAGTTCACCAAATCGATAACACTTATATAGTGAAACAACACAATGAGGAGTGCAACCCCGAGTGCAGCTCGCAGAATCACAAACGTGACTTGTCGTACCTTGTCACCAGAGAGATTCCGATCTGTCATGGGCGTTTCGAGGGTTTCCATTCGTATCGCTTCATGAATCCCAACGGCCCGATGAACGAGTTATAGAGGACGTACAAAGATTCCATGAACAGGAATGAGGACCAGAATTTCATTTGGCCGAAGAGGGGTGCTGCACGAAGAAACAATACCGCGTCGATGATGCATTTCGCGACGTAGGGCCATACGAGGGCAGTGGAAAACCCGGAGACAATCGCAACCGCCAGAGCACCAAGAATCAAGGCATTCGAAGCGTGAAATGCAAAAAAGAACGCCTTCATAGAAAAGGGAAAGAACTTCCCGGCGGAGAAGTGACGTACCCGCTGTTGGAGAAAAGCTCCAAAAGTGGATGGAGGCATTGTCGGAACAAAACTTGCCGGATTTGTAGCGTATCGAATCTTCCATGATGTATGCAGTCGCACAAGCTGCAAGAAGAGATCGTCGTCGCCGCTCACGGAGCGCTTGATCCTTTCAAATCCTCCCAGTTCGTCGTAAACCACGCGACGGTATGCAAGTGATCGACCTGTACACAGCCACGCTTTCTTCATTCCTATCGCACCTGCAGCCCAGGTTGCCCCCTTGAATTCTTCGTACTCAATGAATTTGCGCAGCCACAAGGCACCTTGAGAACGCGTGCCATTCGTTGTTAGGGGCGCAGAATAGGGTGAGTACCCGGCCACAAGTCCGGTTTCATGATCAAATGCAGCGACAATGGATGAAACCCACTGGGGTGGAGGAAAGCAGTCTGCATCCGTGAAACAGAGGATCTCACCTTTGCTTGAAGCCACCCCTTGCGCAAGGGCGTTCTTCTTTGGAGGCATGTCGTAAGGAACTGAATCAACGTTTATCAACCGGACAAACGGGTATTGTTGCTGGAAGCGTTCGACGATCGAAGTACTTTGGTCGGTGGATCGATCATTTACGATGATCACTTCAAAATCAGGATAGTCCTGGCGAACAAGATGATCAAGAAGAAACCCAATGTTCTCTTCCTCATTTCGGGCTGCCACGATTACTGACACATGGGGTTTTGATTGAGATGGGTGGTAGTGAAGGCGGCGTATCCCCGCCAGCAATCCAATCACCACAACTGCATAGAAAAGAGTCGAGATGCCGAGAAGTATTTGTATCTGGGTCGGGATTATCATCGAGTTAGATGATCGTGAAAAAGGCCGTCTTTTTCAATAGAATGTGGCGTTGATAGTTCCTGATTTATCGCCTATATTCAGCGACATTATCTCGCTTGGCAGTCACTGTTCGTTCTCTTCAGACCATTCAGTCATTTTCCATGTAAGGGGCATCGGATGCAATCATTGATCATAGGCATTGCGGGAGGGACGGGATCTGGCAAGACGACAGTCACAGCAAAGATCCTCAAGTCGCTCGATGAGGAAAGAATCGTCGTTATTCAGCACGATTCCTACTATCGCGACCTGGGCACCTATCATGGCCTCACGCCCGACAAGATCAACTTTGATCATCCCGACTCGCTCGAGACAGATCTGCTTGTCCAGCATCTTCGCACATTGCGTGACGGGGATATTATCGACCAGCCAATCTATAATTTCACAACGCACCTGCGTCTCAAGGAAACCAGATTGCTGGAACCCAAGGAGATCATCATCGTGGAGGGCATCCTCATTTTTGTAGACAAGGCACTTCGGGATCTCATGGATATCAAGATTTTTCTCGACACCGATGCGGACGAGCGCCTGATCCGGCGCATTCGCCGCGACATCCTGGAGCGTGGTCGATCGGTCGATTCTGTGATGAGTCAATACATGAACACGGTTAAGCCGATGCATCTGGAGTTCGTTGAACCCAGCAAGCATTGGGCCGACATCATCATACCCCGCGGTGCAGAAAATACGGTGGCAATCGATATGGTAGTTACGAAAATCAAATCGATGTTTAACCAAAAAGTTGGAGCCATGAACTGAATGGTTCCTTTCCGGGATGTTTCTCACTGATGTCCCCGACAGGCAAAGGCGATTTCCTTGACTCTCCTGCCAAAAACATGTATCTTGGTGCAAATTCTCCCAATGTTTTCAGGCATTTTCTGCATTGGGACGCTTGGCGCGTTGTGGTAACATTCACCATTTGTCCCAACGAGGTATGACCTGAAGCGGGTGGCGAAAAAGTCGTTTGAAGTATCGTACGTTCCAAAGCGGATTGATTCGACGTACAGAAAAACTGTGCTTCCGAATGGGCTTCGTGTAGTTTCGGAAGAACTGAACCATGTTCGCTCGGTATCCGTGGGAGTCTGGATCGATGTGGGTTCGAGAGATGAATCGTCGTCGATGAACGGGATTTCTCATTTCATCGAACACATGGTCTTCAAGGGGACCGCGAACCGCTCCGTGAAGGAAATAGCGAGAAGCATCGAGTCTGTGGGCGGCTACATGAACGCGTTCACAGGGAAGGAACACACGTGCTTCTATGCGCGTGTCCTCGATGAACACACCGCGCTGGCGGTCGATGTCCTCTCAGATCTCGTGCGGAACCCAACGATTCCTGAGAAGGATCTCGAAAAGGAAAAAGCGGTTGTAATCGAAGAATTGAAGAACGCCGAGGATGATCCTGACGATATCATCCACGACTATTTTGACAAGGCGTTGTTCGGAAGTCACCCCCTGGGAAACCCGGTCATAGGAACCGAAGAAAACCTGCGATCTTTTTCGCGTACCGATCTGATTAGTTATCTTGGAAGCCAATACATTCCATCGAACATAGTTCTTGCGGCGGCGGGGAATGTATCCCACGAAAAGCTCGTAGAACTGGCGGAGAAGCATTTTGGCACAATGAAGTCGAATCCCCGCACACGCACGGCATCACGCGTCAAACCAAGCACATACAAACCAGAGCGCAAGGACTACAAGAAGCCCATCCAGCAAGCGCACGTGTGTCTTGGTACACAGGCTTGGAGTGTGAAGAGCAGGCAGCGGTATCCGATTCTCGTTCTGAATACACTCTTGGGCGATGGCATGAGCTCACGGCTCTTTCAGAATATCCGGGAAAAATATGGATTCGCCTATTCTGTCTACAGCACGGCGACTTTGATGAGCGACGCCGGCATTTTCAGTGCGTACATCGGGACAGATAAACAACACATTGAAGTATCCACTGACCTGATCCTCAAGGAATTCGATAAACTGGTCCGGAAACCGGTCTCGAATGCGGAGTTAAACAGAACCAAGGCTCAGTTGAAGGGGAGCATGATGCTGAGTCTCGAGAGCATTCCTCACCGTATGATGAGACTTGGGACCTCTGAGCTCTATTTTCATGATATCAATCCCATCGATGTGATCCTGAAGCAGATCAACAGCGTCCACCAGGACGACGTGCAGTCCATCGCCCAAAGCCTATTCAAGGAGAAGAAGCTCTCCACGGTCGTGATTCATCCTGATGGGCAGCGTCAGGTGGAATCTCAATAGATTTCCCGGTTGCTGAAGCCGAGACATTTGGCCTTTGGGCCGGCTCGGCACGAAATGGAGCAAGACACAATGACAACAGTAGTCCAGGAAACAGATGCAAAGGGTACCCGAAGCGCTCCCTCGATTTCCTCGCGGGCGAAATCGACGCAGGATTCACCTATACGGAAATTGTCAGCGACGGCGGAGGCCAGGAAGCAGCAGGGAGTAAAGGTTTATCATCTCAACATTGGGCAACCCGACCTCCCGACTCATCCAATTGTCTTTGATACCATCCGCGAACTGAAGCTGCAAACGCTCGCGTATGCGCCTTCGAATGGTCTTCCTCAGGCGGTGCAGGCATGGAAATCCTATTATCAGGCTTGCGGCATCGATGTGCAGGAGAACGAGATCATCGTGACGGCCGGTGGCTCTGAGGCGATTGTGTTTGCGATGTGCGCAATCTGCGACTATGGCGACGATGTGATTGTGTTTGAGCCCTTCTACACCAATTACAACGGCTTCGCCAGTATCGCAAACATCAAGTTGAACCCGATCCCGCTTCGGATTCAGGATGGATTTCACCTCCCCCCCTCGGAAGAAATCGAACGACGAATTACGTCGAGGACGCGTGCCATTCTTATCTGCAATCCGTCGAACCCGACCGGTACCATTTACACCCGCGAAGAAATGCTGCGTTTGGTGGATATTGTCAAACGCCACAACCTGTTCTTGTTGTCGGACGAAGTGTATCGCGAATTCGCGTACGACACCGCCGTGAACAGTGTGTTCGATTTTCCGGAGATCGCCGATCAGGCTGTTCTGCTCGACAGTACGTCGAAGCGATTCAATGTCTGCGGAGCCCGCATTGGAGCTTTGGCGAGCCACAACAAGGAGATTGTGCAATCTGCGTTCCGATTCGGAATGGCCCGTTTGTCCGTTGCGTCCATTGAACAACTTGCCCTGGTTCCGCTGCTGCAAGCGCCAAAGACGTACACGCAGCCTATCGTCGAAGAATTTCGTCGACGACGTGATGTTGTGTATGCTGGACTTGCAACTATTCCGGGTGTCACATTCTACAAGCCCGAAGGTGCGTTTTACATCATGGTCGGTCTTCCTGTGAAGGACGCGGAGCATTTTTCCAAGTGGCTTATCGCGGAATATGAGTACGAGCGAGAAACCGTATTGCTGGCGCCTGGTCCGGGATTCTATGCAAGCCGGAATTCCGGATCTAACGAGGTTCGTCTCGCCTTCATGTTGAAAGGGGAGGATCTCCGGCGGGCGCTGACCATAGTCAGTGCGGCTCTTGCTGAGTATTCGAAAAAGTTCTGAAGAGAAACCTGATATCTACTGCGTAAGAGACTATGGCGAAGATAACACTTGATGGGAAAGAGTTTGAAGTAGACCCGAAGCTGACGGTCATCGAGGCAGCTGCGGCGAACGGGATTGAGATCCCGCACTTCTGCTGGCATTCGAAGCTCTCCGTTTCGGGTAACTGTCGCATGTGCCTGGTTGAGATAGAGAGAATGCCTAAGCTCGCAATTGCTTGCTCAACGCCGGTAAGCGAGGGAATGGTCGTCAGAACGAAAAGCGAGAAGGTGGTGAAGGCGAGGCAGGCAGTCATGGAGTTCTTGCTCATCAATCATCCTCTCGACTGTCCTATTTGCGACGAAGCGGGCGAATGCAAGCTTCAGGACTACTCCTACAAATACAGTTCGGGTTACAGCCGGTTTGATGAAGACAAAGTACATAAGCCGAAGCGCGTAGAGCTGGGTCCGAATGTCATGCTTGATGTCGAGCGCTGTATCATGTGTTCGCGCTGCATCAGGTTCTCCGACGAAATCGCAAAGCAGCCTGTACTTACGTTTACTGAGCGGGGCACACACGTGGTTCTGACCACGTTCCCCGGCACACAGCTTGACAATCCCTATGCGATGAACGTTATCGAACTCTGCCCCGTCGGTGCTTTGACAAGCACGGATTTTCGCTTCAAGTCCAGAGTCTGGGAGATGTCGTCAACAGACACTGTTTGCGTTGGATGTTCACGGGGCTGCAACACGCATATGTGGGTCCGCAACAATGAGATCCTGCGCCTCACGCCACGCCACAACGAACAAGTGAACTCGTATTGGATGTGTGATGCCGGCCGCTTGAACACCTTCAAGTCAGTATCGAGTCAGGAGCGGCTGAACGGTCCGTTGATTCGGAAAGAGGATACTCTTGTGGAAGTGGGATGGGATGAAGCCATTGCAATGGCTGTATCCGGTCTGAAGGGCTACAAAAAAAGCGAAATTGCAGGGGTTGGGTCGGCCTTTGCGACGAACGAGGACAATTTCGTCTTCCAGAAGTTCATTCGGGAAATTGTCGGGACGAAGCATATCGATCTTGTGCAGCACAGTAAAGAAGGGGATGACGACAACCTGCTCATTCGCGCAGACAAGACTCCGAACAGCCTCGGAGCGCGGCTGGTCGGAGTGAAACCGTCCGAAGGGGGTCTCGATCTTGCCGGTATCTTGAAAGGGATCAAGGATGGCTCAATCAAGTCCCTTTATGTGCTGGAGGATGACATCGCAGAAGATCCTCGGGTGGCAGCTGTCCTCTCGAGTCTAGATCTTCTGATTGTGCATTCCTCAGTCCGCAACAAGACCACTGACCTTGCAGACATCGTCCTGTCATGCTCGACGTATGCGGAGAAACACGGAACGTTCACAAATTTCCGAGGGATCGTTCAGCGAAGCCGTCCCGCTGTTGCGACTCTGGAGCTGGACAGGGCTCGTGATGGATTCGCCATGAGCCGCTGGGACAAGTTCGCGTCACAGAATGATCGATGGGGCCGTCCCCTCAAGAAAGATTCCCGTCCGAGCTGGAGAATCCTTACGGCGATCGGAAATGCCATGGGGGCGAGACTCAAGTACGTCACCGCTGAGGATGTCTTCAAGGAGGTCTCGGAGAAAGTCCCTTCGTTCAAAGGATTTAACTACACCTCGATTGGCGCACAGGGTACTGCATTGAATTCTTCTGAAACTGCAATCACAGCAGTCGGCACTGTTTGACACTATGGAATCTCTCATTCTCATATCGATTGCCAAGTTCATCACCTTCCTCTCAATCGTTCTTGTGTCTGTGATTTTGCTCGTGTATGCTGAGCGAAGAGTGAGCGCATTTATCCAGAACCGGCTGGGTCCGAATAGGGTTGGACCGTGGGGACTCTTCCAGGGCATTGCAGATGTCGCGAAGCTCCTGTTGAAAGAAGACATCGTGCCAGCAAGCGCGTACAAGCCCGTTCACGATCTGGCCCCGATAATCTCGATTGCTGTTTCGCTGAGCACCTTTGCGATCGTTCCTTTCGGCAATACCATCGAGCTTTTCGGGAGTCAGGTGAAGCTCATGATTGCCGACGTGAATGTGGGGATACTGTATCTTCTTTCCATCACATCACTCGGGGTGTATGGTATCACGTTGGCAGGGTGGTCGTCGAACAACAAGTATTCCCTTCTGGGCGGCCTCCGATCTTCCGCTCAGATGATCAGCTATGAGCTCTCGATGGGACTTTCGATCATTGGCGTGGTGATGGTTGCAGGGACGCTCAGACTTGACCAGATTGTCCTGCATCAGGCCCGGTATATAGGGGGATGGATCCCGGCGTGGAATATTTTCCTCCAGCCTGTTGCGTTTATTACCTTCGTGGTGGCTGCGTTCGCTGAGACAAATCGATTGCCGTTCGATTTGCCCGAAGCTGAGCCGGAACTGGTCGGCGGATACCATACAGAGTACACCGGATTGAAATTCGGGCTCTTCTTTCTGGCGGAATACGCGAACATGTTTACAGCAGGAGCCGTGATTGTCACTTTGTTTCTTGGAGGATGGCATCTTCCCTATGCCGAGTACCTCGGATTGTCACCCTTCACATTGAGCATCCTTCAAGTGCTCACGTTCTGCGTGAAACTGGTCATCGTGCTTCTGTTTTTCATCGTGGTCAGGTGGACGATCCCGAGATTCCGGTACGATCAACTCATGAACATTGGGTGGAAAGTGATGCTTCCCTTGGCCCTGGCGAATGTGCTTGTGACGGGTCTGGTGATCCTGTTGCTTCAATGACGAGAAGAGGAGAGACGAATCAGATGCAGGTGCATGGCAAGATCATTCGGAAGAAGGACCTCAGCGTTTGGCAGAAGAGCTACGTTCCAGAGATTCTGAAAGGGCTTCGGCAGACAATTGCAGAGATGTTCAAGCCGAAATTCACCTATAACTACCCGGAAGAGCGCTACCAGCCAAATGCATCCTTCAGGGGACGCCCAGTCCTCGTGAAGGAAAATGAAGTAGAACGGTGTGTGGCATGCGGCCTTTGCTCGAGAGTTTGTCCGGCTCTGGCGATCGAGGTACAGGCTTCAGAAACCCAGCTTGAGAAGGAACGTTTTCCGGTCAAATTTGAGATAAACATGGTGCGGTGTATCTTCTGCGGCTTCTGCGAAGAGGTCTGCCCGGAAGAGGCAATTGTCATGAGCAAGGAGTACGAGTTGGTTTTTTCGAATCAAGAGGAAGCTGTTTTTGGAAAAGACAAACTTCTGAAGTCCACAGAGGAACTTAAGGACAGACTCGAATTTCTGAGACAATACAGATAACCCTCAAACACCCTACAATCTACAAGAACTGCAATGGCATAACCCCACGGACGCAAAGCACTTCATTCTCCCCGACTCTGATCTAGCGTAAGGGTCGGAACCTCGTTCCAGTTGTCATATCACACCGAAACGACCAGCTGACTAACCTGGGAGGATCCAATGTTCACTCAGGTCCGAAGCGCCGCGACATTTGGCGTGGACGCATATCTCGTCGAAGTTGAGACCAACATTGATGGCAATATCCCGCGATTTCACCTCGTTGGCCTGCCCGATAACGCCATAAAGGAAAGCTACCAACGTGTCTTTGCGGCAATCAGGAATTCGGGATTCCGCTTTCCCGGGCAACGAATCACTGTCAATTTGGCCCCTGCTGATGTCAAGAAGGAGGGATCGGCATTCGATCTTCCCATATCGATAGCAATCCTTTCAGGTTCAGAGCAATTAGCGTGCAAGACGTTGAGTGAATACGTCGTCCTCGGGGAATTGGCTCTGGACGGGGGACTTCGACCAATTCATGGAGCGCTGGTGATTGCTTTGGAAGCGAGAGCCAGAAAAGCCAAAGGACTTGTCCTGCCACATGCCAATGCAAGGGAAGCGGCTCTCGTTGCAGGGCTGGATGTTTTTCCTGTAGATTCACTGCTCGATGCGGTTGACTTCTTCTCAGCTGCAGAAGACTGTCGGCATCCCTTGCGAGTGAGAGCAAGCGAAGTGTTTGCCGAAGAACAGGCCTATGAGCTTGATTTCTGTGACGTGAAAGGGCAGGAAAATGTCAAGAGATCGCTAGAGGTGGCAGCGGCTGGGGGCCATAATTTAATAATGATAGGTCCGCCCGGTTCAGGTAAAACTATGCTGGCCAAACGCTTGCCTGGCATTTTGCCAGCACTGGCATTCGAGGAAGCTATCGAGACAACCAAGATTCATTCTGTGGCAGGATTGCTGCCGGCAGGGAAGGCAATCGTTTCACACCGTCCATTCAGGGCTCCGCACCATACAATCTCGGACTCAGCGCTCGTCGGCGGTGGGACGATCCCGCGACCGGGTGAAATCTCTCTCGCGCATCACGGGGTTCTATTCCTGGACGAGCTGCCTGAGTTTCAAAGAAACGCTCTAGAGGTGTTGCGGCAACCGCTTGAAGATGGAAGAGTTACTATCAGTCGTGCAAAAATGTCAGTTGACTATCCTGCAAACTTCATGCTTGTGTGCGCGATGAATCCATGCCCTTGCGGCAACTTCGGTAATCCTCTCCAAGACTGCACGTGCCACCCGGCTCAGATTCAGAGGTACGTCGGCAAGATATCAGGGCCGTTGCTAGATCGTATCGATATTCATGTGGAAGTGCCGGCGATGCGGTATGGTGAGTTGGTAGCGAAGAAGTCCGGAGAGTCATCGTCAGCGATCCGATCGCGTGTCGTCGGCGCCAGGGAGGTCCAAGCACAGCGTTTTGCGCAGCGGGCCGGCATTTTTTGTAACGCTGACATGACAGCCAAAGAGATCAAGGAATACTGTGCCGTCGACAGCTCCGGATCGGACCTTCTGAAGATGGCGATGAACAAACTAGGATTGTCTGCGCGTGCCTATGATAGGATTCTGAAGGTGGCCAGGACCATCGCGGATATTTCAAGGTCAGATCGAATCGCCGTCGAACATCTGGGGGAGGCGATACAGTACCGAAGTCTTGACCGCAATTACTATTCTGCTTGAACCTTGCCCTCACTGGTTGCCCGGAACCATTGCAGGAACCTTGAGGTTTGGGAGGAGGTGAGGTTTGTATCTCCTCCCGTGTTTTCGTATATTTGATTGTTCAAGCATCTAATCACTCGTCTAAAATTCCGAAGAGGTACTTCACCTTGCACACGATAACCCTTATACCTGGCGATGGCATCGGCCCGAGTATCTCAGAATCAACACAAAGGATAATCGAGGCGACTGGCGTCCAGATTTCCTGGGAGTTTCAGGAAGCCGGGATCCCGGCGCTTGAGAAGTACAAGGATCCACTTCCCCAACAGGTAATTGATTCTGTAGCACAGAACAAGGTCGCATTGAAAGGGCCCTTGACGACCCCGATAGGGACAGGGTTCCGCAGCGTGAACGTTGCTCTTCGCAAGGAGTTTGACCTCTTTATTAATTTGCGACCTGCGAAGTCATTTATCGGTGTCAAATCAACGTTTAAGACCGTTGACCTCATTGTATTTCGAGAGAATACGGAGGAGTTCTATTCCGGCATTGAGCACTATATCGACACCAAGAAAAGTGCAGCGGAGACAATCGGCGTGGTGACAAGAGCGGGATCCGAGCGAATCGTTCGGGCAGCGTTTGAGTACGCCCAGAAGCACAAGAGAAAGAAAGTGACCATTGTCCACAAGGCAAACATCCTCAAGTACACGAGTGGACTTTTCCTGGAAGTGGGAAAGAAGGTCGCTCTGGAGTTCCCAGACATTGAGTGTAACGATCGGATTGTCGATAACATGGCTATGCAGCTGGTATTGAACCCGCACCAGTTTGACATTATTGTCACAACCAACCTTTTTGGGGACATCCTCTCGGATCTTTGCTCCGGACTCGTGGGAGGACTTGGCCTTGCCCCGGGAGCGAACATTGGCTATGATGCAGCGATCTTCGAGGCCGTTCATGGAAGCGCACCGGATATTGCGGGTAAGAACATTGCCAATCCTTGCGCCATGGCTCTCGCAGGGGCCATGATGCTCGATCATTTGGGTGAACTCGGTGCCGCAGCGAAAATACAGGGGGCGATAGCTGAAGTCATACAAGAAGGGAAGAACGTGACGCGTGATCTCAACCCGGACCGCTACATTGGCACTATTGAGATGACCGATGCGATTGTCGACAAGATTGCGACTATGTAGCTGTAGAACGTCGGTAATCAAGATACGTTGGAATAAGAAGGGGATGTAAGGTTCGAATGCGAATTGGCCATATTGACATAGAGAAGCCGATTGTTTTGGCGCCGATGGAAGACGTCACGGACCTGGCGTTTCGCCTCGTCTGCAAGAGACTCGGAGCCGATATCGTCTATACGGAATTCGTCAACTCCGAAGGCCTGATCCGGGATAACTTGAAGACCAAGCGAAAGCTCGAGTTTCGGGAGGAGGAACGTCCTTTCGCCATCCAGATCTACGGTGGAGAAGAGGCCTCGATGGAAAAGGCCGCATCCATCGCGGAGAGCTACGGGCCGGATCTGATCGATATTAACTGCGGTTGCTGGGTCAAGGACATCGCCATGCGCGGGGCGGGGGCGGGACTGCTGAAGAATTTGCCGCAGATGGAAAAGATCGTCACAAGCGTCGTCAAGAACGTGAAACTGCCTGTGACAGTGAAGACAAGGCTAGGCTGGGACTCTGAGAGCATCCGAATTGTGGACGTAGCCAGGATGATCGAACAGACAGGCGCCCAAGGGCTCACAATTCACTGCCGGACGCGCTCACAGGGGCACTCAGGAGATCCCGACTTCTCGTGGATCCCGCACGTCAAAGCTGCAGTCAATATCCCCATTTTTGTGAATGGCGGCCTCGATACTCCGATGAAAATTCGCGCAGTGTTTGACGAAACCGACTGCGACGGTGTCATGATCGCTCGTGCCGCGATCAACAACCCCTGGATCTTCCGGGACGCGAAACACTTCATGCAGGCAGGAGAAATCCTCTCTATCCCGTCGATCGATGAACGTGTGCGTGTTCTCATTGAGCACCTGAATCTATCTATCGAGCTCAAAGGGGAGCGGAAGGCGGTCATTGAGTTCCGTAAGTACTACGCCGGGTATCTGCGCAACCTCCCGAATGCTTCCAGGATCCGGAGCGAACTGATGCAGTATGTCGAGATTTCTCCTATTGTCGATCACATCCTCCAGTACGTTGCCTGGCTGAAATCCACCGAACCTGTTGGTGTTGCAGTCTAGATTCCCCCCCCTTCATGGACAAGAAACAAATAGCTTCCATTCTCGATGCAATGGGGACACTCTTCGAACTGAAAGGAGAGAACCCTTTCAAATGCCGCGCATTTCACAACGGGGCCCGGGTTGTGGACGCGCTCACTGTCGATATCGCACTCCTTGTCGAGTCAGGTGATATTCGCTCCGTCAAAGGCATTGGTGAAGGCCTTTCGAGGGTCATTGGAGAACTGGTTCGAACTGGCTCATCAGCGGAATACGAATCTGTCAAAGCGTCCCTGCCAGAGGGTCTGTTGCAGATGCTCCGTATCACTGGCTTAGGTCCCAAACGGATCAAGATTCTCCATGAAAAACTGAACATCAAGACCGTCGATGAGTTGAAGAGCGCATGCGAGAACCATCGGCTCGCGAAACTCGATGGTTTTGGAGAGAAGACCGAGGAGAACATACTCAAGGGAATTGAGTCGCTCGCGAGGTCGAGTGACAAGCATTTGTATCCTTCTGCAAAGGGCGCTGCGGACAGGATTCTTGAAGTTATCTCCAGACTGCCCGAAGTCAAGCGATGTGAAGTCGCTGGAAGTTTGAGGAGGAAGAAAGAGATTGTCGGAGACATTGATATCGTCGTCAGTGCGTCAGAGAAAAGCCGCAAGAAGATCTTCGATGTGTTTGTCGGGCATGTGGATGTCCAGAGTGTCGTTGCACGGGGGGAAACAAAGTCGAGTGTGGTGCTGAAGTCTGGAATCAATTGCGACCTGAGAATTGTCGGAGACCGGGAGTATCCATTTGCCTTGAACTATTTTACAGGGAGCAAAGAGCACAACGTTGAGATGCGTTCGCGGGCCAGGAAATACGGGCTGAGTCTCAATGAGTATGCGTTCACGGGCATCGAGGGGGAGAAGAAGCCAAACGTCCCTCGGTGCAAGTCGGAAGAGGGAATTTATAAGGCACTCGATTTGGAGTACATTCCCCCTGAACTTCGCGAGAATATGGGGGAAATTGAATCAGCCGAAAAGAGAGCCCTGCCGAAACTGATCGGGGAAGAGGATATTCGCGGGACATTTCACTGCCACACAAACTACAGCGACGGCGCCAATTCCCTCGTAGAAATGGCTGATGCTGCCCGGAAACTCGGGTGGAGTTACCTCGGTATAGCCGACCACAGCAAGGTCGCGGCGTATGCGGGTGGATTGTCTGAAGCGAAAGCAAAGCAACAACAAAAGGAAATTGAGAAACTGAATGCGGGGCTGAAGGGCTTTCGCCTGTTCAAGGGAACAGAGGTCGACATCCTTTCCGATGGTTCTCTCGATTATCCTGACAAGCTGCTTGCCACGTTCGACTACGTTGTCGTCGCGATTCACAGCAAATTCAAGATGACGGAATCTGAAGCAACGAAGCGGATGATCAAAGCGCTCAAGAACAAATATGTGAGCTGTATTGGTCACCCAACGGGTCGATTGCTGCTGAGCCGTGACGGATATCCCATCAACATGATCGAGGTTATCGATGCGGCGTCGGATTATGGTAAGGGGATAGAGATCAATGCTCATCCCTTTCGGCTGGATCTCGACTGGCGATATGTGAAATACGCAAAAGAGAAGAAAGTCCCTATCTTCATCAATCCAGATGCGCACAGCACAGAAGGGTTGAATGATGTCTCGTACGGCGTTGGTATAGCGCGGAAGGGTTGGCTGGAGCCAAAGGACGTGGTGAACGCCTGGGACCTCAAGAAGGTCACGGAATATTTCAAGTCCCGACACTAAAGGATGATCGTTTTGCCATGGACGCTAAAGAATCAAACCAGAAGTTGAAGAGCCGGGCACAGAAGCTCGCGGTCATTCTTCACAAAACCTACCCCGATCCGAAGATCGCCCTCGATTTCTCCACTCCGTTGCAGCTGATTGTCGCAACGATTTTGTCAGCGCAGTGCACCGATGTCCGGGTAAACATGGTTACACCGTCATTATTCAAGAAGTATCGCGCAGCGAAGGATTTTGCGAACGCGAAACAGGAGGAGCTCGAGCAGGAGATTCGTTCAACAGGCTTCTTTCGGAACAAGGCCAAGAGCATTATCGCGTGTTGCAGGACGCTTGTCGAAAAACACGATGGCAAGGTTCCCAAGACAATGGAAGAGCTCGTCGAGCTTGGAGGTGTGGGGCGGAAGACGGCGAACTGTGTCCTTGGCGGTGCCTTCGGCATCAATGCGGGCGTGGTTGTCGATACCCACGTTCGGCGGGTTTCGCAAAGGCTCGGCCTTTCGTCGTTCGACGATCCTGAAAGAATCGAAACCGATCTCATGCAGCTCATTCCACAGGATGAGTGGTTTGTGTTTGGCAACATGCTCGTGTGGCATGGACGGAAAATCTGTGACGCCCGAAAACCTGATTGTCTCAATTGCCCTCTCCGGAAGCTGTGTCCATCAGCGGACGAGTTCCTGAATTCGAGAGCGTAATCCGCAGGAGCTGAATTCTTGAACCAGCGGCGAACGGTCTCTTGCAATTGTGTCGAAATTTGGAGACTTTCACAAAGAGCGTTGCACCAGCAGGAGGATCATCGCATGAATTACCAGGAAGCACTCGACCTCACGCACGAGTACACGAAGAACGAAGCATTGCGGAAACACATGTACGCTGTCGAAGCAGCGATGCGGGCATATGCGCGAAAACTCGGCGAAGACGAAGAGAAGTGGGCAATAGTCGGAATCCTTCATGATTTTGACTATGAAATGTATCCCACCGCGCCGGACCATCCCCTCAAAGGATCCGAAATCCTCAGAGAGAAGGGATACCCGGAGGATGTGCGAAGGGCAATTCTGGGGCACGCAACCTATGCCAATGTGCCCAGGGATACGAAGATGGCGCAAGTCCTGTATGCGTGCGACGAGTTGTGCGGGTTCATCAGCGCATGTTCGGTGGTTCGGCCGAACAAGATCGCCGACCTCGAAGTGTCGTCTGTCAAGAAGAAGCTGAAGGACAAGGCGTTCGCCCGAAACGTGAGCAGAGAGGACATCCAGCAAGGGACGCAGGAACTTGGCGTGGTGCTGGAGGAACACATTCAGTTCGTTATCGACGCGATGAAGGGCGATGCCGCACGCCTCGGTTTGGTGTGAGGTGTGTGTCAGAGTGCGGCCAACGTGAAACGCTGGACAGGAAAGAGATAGAAAAGGGAATCATGGATAATCATTTGTCGGAGATATCGGTTCATCATCTCAAGAGCAGGCTGGATGCCGGTGAAGCGGTCCTCTTGCTCGATGTTCGCGAGCCTTATGAATACAAAATTGCCAATCTCAGCGGACATCTCATTCCACTTGGCCAGCTGCAAACGAAGTTCGTTGAACTCGATGGCGCTCGGGAGATTGTTGTCTATTGCCATCACGGCAACCGCAGCGCGTTCGCGGTGCAGTTTCTCAAAAACCAGGGGTTTGACAGGGTCTTGAATCTGGTAGGGGGGATCGATCAGTGGTCCCGCGAGATAGATCCCAAAATACCGAGGTACTGAACCTGCAGGGGACAGGAAGCTCTGCCCCCTGCTCAGTTCATCTCAACTCAGCTTTTCAAATCTTGCCTGGAAGAACCTCAAGTATTTTGGTTCATATACCATCTTGAGTCCCTTCACACTGTTCCTGTTCTCGAACACGGCCTCGACAGCCTCCGCCGTGACGTCGCAATGTGCCTGCGTATACACGCGGCGGGGGAACGTGAGACGGACGAGTTCGAGCTTCGGGTAATAATGGTCTCCTGTTTGCTTATTGCGGCCGGCCGAAACAATGCCCCGTTCCATTGCGCGGATACCAGATTCCAGGTAGAGCGCAGCAGCCAGAGTCTGAGCCGGGAATTCGATTTGCTTGAGCTGCGGGAGAAATCTCTTCGCATCGAGAAATATCGCATGCCCTCCGACGGGCTGAACAATTGGAATGCCGATGCTCAACAGTTTCTCGCCCACATATTCAACCTGCCCGATCCGGGCCCTGATGTGATCTTCACTCACCGCTTCTTCAATTCCCCTGGCCATCGCTTCCATGTCGCGCCCCGCAAGGCCGCCATACGTATGCAACCCCTCGTACACTACCACCATATTGCGAGCTTCCTCAAAGACTTCCTGCTCATGCTCCTGCAGCGCCAGAAACCCGCCAATGTTCACAAGAAGATCTTTCTTGCCGCTCATAGTGCAGCCATCTGAATAAGAACAGAACTCGAGGAGGATCTCCGCAATTGACTTGTTCTCGAAGCCTGTCTCGCGCGTCTTGATGAAGTACGCATTCTCGATGAGGCGTGTCGCATCAATGATCACCCGAATTCCGTGCTTTCTGCACAGGGCGCGAACCTGGCGCATGTTTTCCATTGACACCGGTTGGCCGCCGGCCATGTTCACCGTTCCCGCAACTGAAATGTAGGGCACCTTGTCAGCGCCGACCTTTTTCACGAGGTCTTCAAACTTCTGGAGATCGACGTTTCCCTTGAAGGGGTGCATATTTAACGGATCGTGTGCTTCGTCGATAATGACGTCGACAAATGTGCCACCCGCAAGTTCCTGATGCAATCTCGTGGTGGTGAAGTACATATTTCCGGGGATGAAGTCCCCCGGTTTGATCAGGATCTTCGAGATGATATTCTCGGCGCCACGGCCCTGGTGGGTCGGTACGAGGTGTTTGTAGCCGTAGTATTGCTGGACCCTCTCCTCGAGGTTGTAGAAATTCTTGCTGCCAGCGTACGCTTCATCGCCCATCATCATGCCTGCCCATTGATAGTCGCTCATCGCATTGGTGCCGCTGTCTGTCAAGAGGTCGATGTAGACGTCCTGCGACTTGAGAAGAAACGTGTTGAATCCCGCTTCTCGCAGAGCCTTTTCGCGTTCCTCGATGGTGGTTATCTTCAACAATTCCACAGTCTTGATCTTGAAGGGCTCAGCCCACGATCGTTTCTTCAGTTTCTCCATGGATTCCTCAATCTTCAGTGATGGATCAAAAACATTTGAAGAAAATTAAATCAAAAATGGTCGAGATACAAGACGGGGGTGTCCGAACATGGGCTGCGCGGGCTTCGCGCTCAGACCTGCACCTTGCTTTTCTTTCCTTGTTGTTCTATCTTGGCCTCAGATGATACCTCACAAAACGCTCACAAAGATACGATCTATCTTCGGCGCATCTGGATTTTTCGATTCGGCGGAAGATAAGATCACCTATTCGTACGACGGAACGCCGCTGCTCAAGCATCTTCCGGATGCAATTGTCAGGCCGGCAAGTACTGAACAGATCTCTAGCCTTCTCAGGCTGGCAAATGAGGAGGGTTTCAACGTAGTTCCACGCGGTTCGGGGTCCGGCCTCAGCGGGGGCTCTATTCCGGTCGAGAACTCCGTGGTGGTGCTGACCAATCATTGGGACCGTATCCTGGAAATTGACGAAAACAACCTCTCTGTGTGGGTTGAACCCGGAGTCATCACGGCGAAGCTCCACACCGCCGTCGAGGCGCTGGGATTGTTCTATCCTCCTGATCCGGGCAGTGCGGCGATTTGCACGATCGGCGGAAATGTTGCAGAAAATGCAGGCGGACTTCGCGGGTTGAAGTACGGCGTCACGAAGAACTATGTCCTCGGGATGGAAGTAATATTGCCGAGCGGCGAACTGATTGTGACGGGGGGGAAGTCGGTCAAAGACGTGGCCGGATACAGTTTGAAGGATTTCCTCATCGGTTCTGAAGGGGCACTTGGAGTCATCACCCGCGTGCTACTGCGCCTCATTCCGAAACCGCAGGCGAGCCGGACGATGCTTGCGTTCTACGGCAGGCTGAGCGATTCGGCAGAAACTGTCTCTGACATCATAGCGTCGAAGATTACGCCAGCCGCCCTTGAGTTCCTGGATAATACGACGATACGCAGTGTCGAAGAATATGCTCATCTGGGTCTTCCGACGACAATCGAATCGCTCCTTCTGATCGAAGTCGACGGCAGGACAGCCGAAGTAGAAGAGGATGCAGCGAAGATCGTCGCTATCTGTAAGCGGCACGGGGCGCTCGATATCAAGATCGCTGCACACGAACAGGAAGCCGTGAGACTCCGCAGCGCCCGCAAGGCTGCGTTCTCTGCATTGGCAAGGGTTCGACCTACGACGATCCTTGAAGATGCCACTGTGCCGCGCAGCGAGGTGGCTCCTATGCTCGAGCGGATCAACCGTATCGCAGCAAATCATAACCTGACGTTTGGAAATTTTGGTCATGCCGGAGACGGGAATCTCCATCCTACGTGCCTCACGGACGAGCGTGACAAAGCTGAGATCCATCGGGCTGAGCTTGCCTTCGAGGAGATCTTCGCTGAAGCTGTGCGATTTGGCGGTACGATCACGGGTGAGCATGGCGTCGGCTTGGCGAAGCTCAAATTCCTCGAAAAGGCGATCGGGGAGCCTGCGATCGACATGATGCGGAAGATCAAGGAAGCCATCGATCCTCATGCGGTGTTGAATCCCGGAAAGATCTTTTCAGTCAGACCCCGTTGTGAAGGTCCTTTGCCGACAAACAGAGATCAAATCAAGAAGTTTGCGGACGCCGGAGCTTTTACCTGATCCGTGCCTACCCCAGCTCGCACATATCCACGCCGCCACGGAGCTTCGAACCATCATCTGATCGACCGCCTGTTCGACGGGAGGGTGTCGAAATCCGATCTCACTGTCGAATCGCTGTTGCTCTCCGGTGAGCACATCCGGCGGTTCACCGCCGAGTTCTGGACGCCGAGGCAGCGCCAGGCATCCTCGCTTCACGAAATCTCGTACCGGGCTTGTTTCAAACCTCAGCTGCCTCGTTTTTTCATAGACCGAATGACCGGGCCGGGTGATGTGGTGTACGATCCCTTCATGGGAAGAGGAACGACTCCTCTCGAAGCTGCACTTCTCGACCGAAATGTGATCGCAACTGATGCGAACCCTCTCAGCCGCATTTTCATGAAACCCCGGCTCAACCCTCCAACGTACGATGCCGTGGAACGTCGGCTTGAACAGATCAGCGTGAGCGGCCGAAGTTCGTCATCCCTTGATCTTTCCATGTTCTATCACCCTCGTACCGAGAAAGAAATTCTTGCCCTTCGGCGATATCTCGCGCGGCGCTCGGCGGCGCGGCGCGAGGATGCAATCGATCGCTGGATACGCATGGTCGCGACGAACAGGCTGACCGGACACTCAAGGGGGTTCTTCTCTGTCTACACACTGCCGCCGAATCAGGCGATGTCAGCCGAAAATCAGCGCCGTGTGAACCGGAACCGAAAGCAGAAACCGGAATACAGGGACGTCAGAGAGTTGATTCTCAGGAAGACGCGATCGCTGCTACGCAATGTCACTGATGAGCAGATGAAGTCTCTTGCGAACATGAGCAGGAGAGCGCGATTTGTGACGGGTGACGCTCGCAGCACTCCCGGCATCGCAGACAATTCCATACGGCTCACCGTGACTTCTCCTCCGTTTCTGGATACAGTCAACTACGCCAAGGACAACTGGTTACGGTGTTGGTTCAACGGCATGGAATGGGAAGAAATAGGCAGTCGGTTGACGGTCGTTCGATCTCTCGATGCCTGGATAGCGATCATATCGGGAGTGTTTCGAGAGTTATACAGGGTGACTTCACCTGATGGGGTGGTGGCATTTGAAGTTGGTGAGATTCGCAAGCGAAACTTGATGCTTGATGAAGTTGTTGTACCAATGGGCATTCAAGCGGGTTTTCGCTGCGCGGGCATATTGGTGAACCAGCAGAAGTTCACAAAAACCTCAAATATCTGGGGTGTTCGAAACAATCGGGCTGGCACCAATACGAACCGGATCGTGCTTTTTCACAAATCTCACTCACCAACCAAATAGGAGGAAGTTCTCATGATCAAATTTCTTGGCCTCGCATTGCTCCTGCCATTCGTCCTGCTGGCTCAGACAGGCAAATCGTGCTGTACGGTCGACGCCACAGCCTCATTTGCGATGTTGGCGAGCGATGCAACATTTCGCGCTGCTCATCTCGAACCAGTCCCTTTCAATTTCGTGGCCGAGCACGGAAAAGACATCACGTTCAAAACGAGTGATGGAATTGAAGGCCGAGCATTTGAAGTCAAAGCGCCGAAGCCCTCAAACGTGTATGTTTTCATGATCCACGAGTGGTGGGGATTGAATGACTACATCAAGCAGGAAGCCGAAAAACTTCAGGGTGAATTGGGTGCAGTGAACGTCATCGCGCTTGATTTGTACGACGGAAAGGTCGCAACGACGCAGCAGGAAGCGGGAAAATACATGGGCGAAGCAAAGGAAGAACGTATCCGGGCTATTATTGCTGGTGCGTTCGGCTATGTTGGACCGAAGGCGAAGGTTGGAACTATCGGATGGTGCTTCGGCGGAGGCTGGTCGTTGCAGTCGGCACTCATAGGTGGCAAACAGATCGGGGCATGTGTCTTGTACTACGGAATGCCCGAGACAGATGTTGAAAAACTGAAGACCCTTCGGGCCCCGGTTCTGGGAATATTCGGGACAAAAGATGGCTGGATCACACCCGCAAAGGTGAAGGATTTCGAAGGGGCCATGAAGAAAGCGTCGAAAAAGCTCGTAGTGAAATCGTTCGATGCAGACCATGCCTTCGCGAATCCAAGTAACCCGAAGTTTGACAAGGCAGCTTCTGCCGATGCACATGCAATGGCCTTGGAGTTCTTCAAGAAGCACCTGGTAAAGACATCCGGCAAGGATATATAACACTGCGTTACCGGCGGGATCGGTTCAAGAGCACGAGAATTCTATGAGTCAGATTGACGCCGCGCCCTCTCCGTTTCACGGCGTGGACATACCGAGTTATGATGTTCTGACGAACTGCATGCACTGCGGCTTGTGTCTACCCACATGCCCCACGTATGCGTTGACCGGCCTGGAGAAATCTTCTCCGCGTGGCCGCATTCGATTGATAAAGGCTGTGGCGGATGGTGACCTGCCCATCACGGATAATTTTGTCCATGAGATGAATTTCTGTCTTGACTGCCAGGCATGTGAAACCGCGTGCCCGGCGGGGGTCAAGTACGGATCGCTTGTCGAGGCAGCCCGGGCCCAGATCTACCGCGGAGGGTACGAAGGTCGGATCTCCGACTTCATCAAGAAGACGATGCTCGAGTGGACATTTCTCAGGCAGGATCGGCTGAAAGTACTCGCATCCTTCATGAGATTATACGAACAAACGGGGCTCAAGTGGTTTCTTCAGAAAACCGGAGCGCTTCGGATGATCTCGAGCAAACTGGACGCGATACAGCCGTTGAGTCCGAGCATCTCTACGCAGTTCTCCAGCGATGTGCTTCCCGAACATATTTATCCTGCCGGGAAGCCTCGCTATCGCGTTGGATTCTTGACTGGATGCATCATGGATGTCGCATTTGCCGATGTCAACATCGACACAATCAATCTCCTGCTGCATCACGATTGCGAAGTAATAGTTCCACGGGGTCAGGCCTGCTGTGGGTCGCTTCAGGCGCACAATGGGAGTATTGACGCGGCCCGGGAGATGGCGAAACACAACATCGAACTCTTTGACCGGGACGATCTCGATTTCGTGATCTTGAATTCCGCGGGATGCGGCGCATACATGAAAGAATACAGCCACGTCTTTGCTGATGATCATGAGTGGTCCGAGCGCGCTCACCGAGTCTCTTCCAAAACCAAGGACATTACGGAGTTCCTTGTTGAAACAGGGTTCTGGCCGAACAAATCAGCCCGCAGAGTGTTTTCCCTCCGTGGAACTATGGCCCCGGTCGGGCCTATGCTTGGGAAGCGTATCTCATATCACGATGCCTGTCACCTCGTGCACACGCAGAAGATCAGTCAACAACCGCGCGACCTCTTGAAAGCCATACCTGGAATTGAATATACAGAGCTGCCTGAATCGAGCTGGTGCTGCGGGAGTGCAGGAATCTACAACGTCGTCCATTATGAAGACTCAATGAAAATGCTTGATCGCAAAATCGCCAACATCGCAACGGTTCATCCCGATATCATAGTGACCGGCAATCCCGGCTGCATGCTTCAGATTCAGCATGGGCTGCGTCAGAAAGGGATGAACGTTCAACTTGTTCATACCGCCACGTTTCTCTGGAGGGCCTGTGAACTCTCCTAAGGTGCTCAGAGCATATCTTTCTGGAGGAATGGAGTTTGCGAAGGGGGAGGGGATCGATTGGAGAATGGACATGGATGGCTGGATCCAAAAGAACCTGCAGCACACGGTCTACAATCCAAATGTCACGAGCGAGGCATTTCTATCCCGGAAGTTGCCCAAAGGCAAGTTTCGCGACTTGAAGCTCCAAAACATCGATGTCTACATGGATCTTATCCGCGAGCTCGTGGACATGGACAGCTACGAAATTGCGGAGAAGACCGATTATGTAGTTTGCTACTGGGACGAGAGTGCACAGCGCGGGGCAGGCACTACCGGTGAAGTAACGCTGTGCCGATTCACAAGCAAGCCCGTTTACATGGTCACCAGGATGCCCCTTGCGGAAATTCCGGGGTGGGTGCTTGGCTGCACTACCAAAGTGTTCGGGTCGTTCGATGACCTGAAGGTCTTTCTGCTGGTCAAACATACTGCCGCCCGCACGGCCAGCTAACGATTTCTATAGCGATTCTACAACGACTCCACGATGTATCGATACATGACAGGGAGGACAAACGATGGATAGTGCAATGAAACGCAGAGAATTCTTGAAGTCGGCAACGATGGCAAGTGCTGCCGCACTTGTGGCAAATTCTGTCTCCGCCGTTGGCGAGATTCATGCTCAAAGCAAATCACCCGTTCGGCCTGTTGTCATTTCAAGCGCAAACGGCCTGCAGGCGACTGCGCGGGCTATGGAACTCATCCATCAAGGTGCCGACGCCCTTGATGCAGTCATTGCGGGCGTCAATATCGTGGAAGATGACCCAAATGATAACAGTGTAGGCTTGGGCGGATTGCCAAATGAAGAGGGAATTGTGGAATTGGACTCTTCAGTGATGCATGGTCCCTCGGGGCGCGGTGGTGCGGTCGCATCCATTCGTAATATCAAGAATCCATCTAAGGTGGCGAAGTTGGTGATGGAACGGAGCGACCATGTGCTGTTGGTGGGAGAAGGAGCCCGCAAGTTTGCCGTAGCTCATGGGTTCAAGGAGGAAAACCTGCTGACGGACGAGTCGAGGGAAATCTGGCTCAAGTGGAAGGAGACGTTGAGCAATCAGGATGACTGGTTGCCACCGCACGACATCAATACGATTGATATCGGCGAAGGACCCAGGAAGTACGAGCGTATTACCGGCACGATTAATTGCGATGCCGTGGATTTGAAGGGAAATGTCTCTGGCGTGACAACGACGAGCGGGCTCGCCTTCAAGATCCCTGGGAGAGTGGGAGATTCACCGATCCTTGGCGCAGGCTTGTACGTAGACAACGAGGTTGGGGCGGCCGGTTCCACAGGCAGAGGCGAAGCTAACCTCCTTGCGTGCAGCAGCGTGATGATCGTCGAATTCATGCGACAAGGCAAGTCGCCTGAAGAAGCATGTCTGATGGCGTGTAAACGTATCGCAAGCCAGACCAAAGAGAGGCGGCTGCTCGATGCAAAGGGGCGCCCGAATTTCAATGTCAATTTCTACGCTATTAGCAAGAATGGTTCATACGGGTCCGCGGCTATTTGGAGCGGCCCGAAATTCGCAGTGAACACCGGAGAGAAGGAGAGCCGATTGGAGAATTGCGCTTATCTCTACACGAGGGAGAAGAAGTAGCCCCCAACATGCCTTGGACACTCGTCGCAGTACTTGTCATATCTCTGCCTCTTGCAGCAATCAACTACTTCGTCGGCAAGGGGATCTTCGGTGCGTTGGTCCAGCTGACGACATGGAACCGCGGTCATTTGAAGCGGGCGATTGTGGGTATTCATGTCTTTCTCAATGCCCTGCCAGCCGCATTCTTTGTCGCATTTCTCGTCATGGGCAGAAGATCTGTCCCAGCGTTCTCGGGTGACAGCATCTTCCTCGACATTCTATTGAGCTATCCCTTCTGGATCGGCTTGGTAGTCATGTTCCAGTTGATGATCTTGTTCGCTCTCCTCGCTATCATCGGTTCCTCACTCGTTAGACTGGTCCCGTCTCTGGCGAATTGGTGGATCAGGCGGAAGCCGGTAGCCGTCATCGGGATGACCGCTTTGGTTTCAGTGTACTCTCTTGTAGTGATTGTTCGAGATACCTGGACGGTCAGGATCGTGCACCAGGAGATCGCGTTGCCGGCAGCATTGAAAAATCTGACTGGTTTCCGGATAGCGGCAATTTCCGATGTGCAGGGGGATGGGAGAACCACCAAGAATGACCTGCAACGCTATGTGGGGAGAGTGAACTCTCTGAATCCGGATCTCGTTCTCTTTGGGGGCGATCTCGTCACATCTGGGACGCGTTATATCGAATCCACGGCCAGGATCATGGCCGGACTGAAATCGAGGTTCGGTACGTTTGCCGCGGTTGGAGATCATGATCTCTTTTCCGACAAGTCCATGGTGGTCGAAGCTCTCACCAGGGCAGGTGTAAACGTCATCGAGGATAGCACGGTGACCATAGATTCCGATTCCTGTCGTATTGCGCTATCGGTATTCACCTATACCTACCTGAAAAAGCCCGAAAGAAAGCGACTTGAAGGGAATTCAAGTGAAAAGAGAGGGGAATACCGAATAATGCTGGCACATCAGCCAGCCGAGGAACTGGTTGATCTTGCCACTCGTAACGGCTTCAATCTCATGGTGGCAGGACATACTCATGGAGGAGGGATCGCGTTCGGAGTTCCCGGTTTGTTCTTGCTGGCTCCCGCACAATTGGAATCGAGGTTCGTAAGCGGCCTGTTCTTGCTTGGTAGTATGAACCTGATTGTCACAAACGGACTGGGCTTGACACTCGCTCCAATCCGATTTCACGCACTGGCCGAGATAGTCCTGATTACGCTGAGATAGCTATCTCCAGAATTGTCGCATTGGCAGGCCAGACTTTTCAGTTTGGAAGTATGACCATTAGTCTTTGTCATCGTGTTAGATATACGCAATAGTCTGTCGTGATACTTGAGTAGTATTTGCTCCTGCAGGGAAGAAGGGTATGATGGCTTCATTTGTCGATGTGAGCGAAAGATCGGTCATCTCTCTGACAGGTTCAGAGAGCCTCGACCTTATCCAGAGAATCTCCACGAATGATGTTTCATCGCTCAAGGTTGGTCAGTGCATCCAGACAGTCCTTACCAATGAGAAGGGAAAGATCGTCGATGTTCTGAACATTCATAGGCCAGACGAAGCAACCTTGCAGTTGTTTGGACAAGTGCAGCCTCCTGCCCCCCTAATCTCCTGGCTTGAGAAATACATTGTAATGGAAGACATCAAAGTTGATGATCTAACTCCTTCATTTGCACAGTTTGTATTGCATGATAGTGACAACATAGATTATGCTCACCTGACTTCAACTTTGTCAGCAGGTTGCATTGTAGCGATGGAGTCCTGGGGCAACAACAGGCTGGGTCGGGTTATGAGTCCGTTGTCTGCACGGGAGTCTACCGAACAAATTCTCAATGCAGGCGGTCTGGTCCGAAGAACGCCACAGGCGTTCAGCGAATTCCGCGTTCTTAACGCGATCCCCGCTGCAGGCGCAGAACTTACACTTCAGTATAATCCGCTCGAGGCCGGGCTTGGCTCTCTGATCTCATGGACGAAAGGGTGTTACATCGGCCAGGAAGTGATTGCCAGGCTCGATACTTACAAGAAAGTTCAGCGGCGAATTGTCAAATTGCGCATTTCAGATATGCCAGCCGAACTTCCCGTGTCCTTTTTCCATGAGCAGGATGAGGCGGGTGTCATTACCAGCACGGTCAGTATTGGATCCACGGGTGAGAAGCGCGGGATTGGCTACCTGAAGCTGGCGGGTCACAACCCACAGAGAGATTACTTTTTTTTGAAAGATGGGCTCAAGGTTTCGCTCCAAATTGTCGACAATTAGACAAGATAGGGCCATGGTTATGCTTAGAGTGGAATTATCATGAGATTATGCTAACACCTTTACACCAAAGGATCAAAACTCTGATGCCAAATCAAAAACATAAACCTGTAAAAGCATACAATAATCCGGACTTTCTGAATAGCCCGGACGCGAGAGTCATACGGCTTATCTCCGAGTTTCTCGAACCTGCGAGACGATTCAAGTATGAGGGAATTCGCGACACGATCGTATTCTTCGGCTCAGCGCGTGTTCTCCCGCGCTCAAAAGCGATCCATCGCTTCAAGGAAGTATCCAGGAACGTTCACAAAGGCCGTCCACTGACAGCGAAGGTCAAAAAGGATATCGAATCTGCGAAAGTAGATCTGGATATGTCCCGCTATTACGAGGACGCAGTGAAACTGGCCCAGCTGCTGACCAAATGGACAAAGCGGCTTCATCAGAAGAACAGGTTCATGATCAGCTCCGGTGGCGGACCCGGAATCATGGAAGCTGCGAACAAAGGGGCGAAACTGGCTGGAGGTCGCTCCGTTGGACTTAATATCAGCCTTCCGTTTGAGCAGAACTCAAACCCTTACATTCCTGACGAACTGAACTTCGAGTTCCACTATTTCTTCATGCGAAAGCTCTGGTTTGTGTATCTCTCGAAGGCGATGGTGATGTTTCCAGGAGGATTTGGGACATTCGACGAAGCGTTTGAAGTGCTGACGCTGCTTCAAACACACAAGCTCAAGAAGAAAGTCACCGTGATTCTGTATGGCAGGGAATACTGGCAAAAGACCATCAATTTCGAGAACCTCGTTCGCTTGAAGCTGATCAGTGCCGATGACTTGAAGCTCTTCCGGTTTGCCGACACCCCTGAGGAAGCATATGAGCATCTCGTCAGGGAAATCAGGAAGAACTATCCCGGCGAAACCAGCGAAATGCCTTAGGCTTTGCCGTCAATTGAGTATCTGCCGATAAAATCGTATATTGTTGGAGCCTCAACCGACAATCAACTCCTCACCTGCATATCCTGGGGGTGACCTGGATTCGACGGGGATGAGGAAGCTCAGAACTGCGTATCGTGGTCTCCGTGTCCACGCTAAAGAAGCGGTAAACACTCAAGTGCCAACTACAACTACGCACTGGCTGCTTAATTAAATTAGGCAACCCGTTCCCCCGTTTCTCGCCCATTGGGGGCGGGGAGAACGTCGAATAAGATGGGCTAGCGTGATTCTGTTTCGAAGGGAATCGCGCGAAATCCTGCCACAAGCGGGATCTACTTAGGATAGCACGTGGCCAATCCTGTCTGCCGGAGTTTCCTTGTGCGAACCTTAAAAGGCAGGCTATGTACGTAGAAGTTTTGAGAGTCTTCGCTTCGGACCGGGGTTCGACTCCCCGCACCTCCACGATCTCGGCCTTCGCCTCGAAAGCGAAGGCCTTTTTTTTATGAGCGGGGAGGATGATCCGCTCTCTGGTGAATTGAATCCCAAGGTCTTTTTCATCTTCCTTTCATTTCCGATGGTTATATTCTTCCCAAGTAGATTCTCGACCTTTCACTTGTTTTCACGGACCAATATGCCATACCCGGTGCGAATCCTGTATCTGATCTGTTGCTTTCTGTTGTTCACTGCCTGTTTGTTTCCTCAGAACCAGCGTGGTACAACCATTTCCGGCAAGGTGGTTGATGAAGTGAGCGGCCGGCCCATGGAGTTTGTGAACGTTGTGGTCCGCAACGCTGCCGACAGTACCGTCGCGGCAGGAACGGAGACTGACAGCAAAGGAACCTTTGTCTTTCAAAATATCCCTGAAGGTGAGTATTTCTTGAGGATGAGTTTTGTCGGCTACCAGGAGAACGTCACGCCGACTCACAGAATAGGCGCCCAAACCAGCACATGGAATCTCGGGGTCGTTCCACTGAAGGAAGGATCGGTGAAGCTCGACGAAGTGCTCATCACAGCACAGAAGGCCCTCTTCACGAATTCGATTGATCGAAAAGTGTACAACATCGGTCAGGATATCATGAGCAAGTCCGGCTCCACAAGCGAATTGCTCCAGAGCATTCCCTCCGTCGAAGTGGACATTGACGGCAACGTCAGCCTCAGGGGTTCTTCGAGCGTGCTGATTCTGATCAACGGTAAGAGCTCGCCCCTGATGGCGAAGAGCAGCGCCACGGTCCTGCAGCAGATGCCGGCAAGTTCCATCGAGAGAATTGAGCTGATCACCAATCCGTCTGCGAAGTACAAGCCCGACGGGACGTCCGGCATCATCAACATCGTTCTGAAAAAGAATGTCAGCCTGGGAACAAACGGCGCTATCACAGCGAACATCGGCAACAACAGCCGGTACAACGGAAACGTCCGGCTGAATTACAACCCAGGCGATTTGAACCTGTTCGGAAGCTACAGCCTACGCCAGGACAGCCGGAACCGTATCACCATGGACACTCGGTTGCAGAAAGACGTAAGTGGCGGATCGACATACTACCAGGAAGACCTCTTGTCAGATGCCACACCTCTTTCCCATATGGCAGCACTCGGGCTGGATTATGCGCTCGATGCTTCCACGAGCGCTGGAATTTCAGGCAACTACTTCTACAACGGGTTCACCAGGCTCGAAAACGCGTCAAAAGTCGTTCAGGATCTGCTTGGAAGAAACATCCAAGTGTTTGGACGAAACAGGGTGGATTATGAGTATGAAGACGAATATGGTTTCAAGATGTTCGCGGAACACAAGTTCAAGAAGAAGAATCAGAAGCTTCGGCTAGAGATAAACGGTTCAAACGCCCCTGAGCAGGAAGACAATCACTACACTGATATTTCTACGTTTCCTCCTGCCCCGGATCAACACGACAACAGCCTGATCAAGCAAACTGAGCGAAAATTCGAGACGACGTTGGACTACTCAGATCCGCTCTCGGAGGATGCAACGTTTGAGACGGGATATGCGGGAGAGATGAATCGCAGGGACATGGATTTCTACTTTGAGAACTACAGCGCATCGCTTCAGCGATTTCTGAAGGACAACTCAAAGTCGAACCGGTTCATCTATGATGAGGCGGTGCATGCGTTCTACGCTACGTATGAACGGTCGTTTGGTGACTTCGGTTTCATGGCGGGACTTCGGGCGGAAGGGTCATTCATCAAGTCCAACCTGGTCACATTGGATTCCACAATCACAAACAGCTACTTCAGCGTGTTTCCGACAGTTCACCTGACGTATGCACTAAGCCCCGCGAGTGAACTCCGGCTCAGCTACAGCAAGCGGGTGCGCAGGCCGGAAGGAGATGATCTCAATCCGTTCCCCGAATATCGCGACCCGAGGAACATCAGCTCAGGGAACCCGAAGCTCAAACCCGAGTATGTTCATTCACTCGAATTTGGGTGCAAGTTTGAAACGGATTTGTTTTCCGTTCTTCCGAGCCTGTACTATCGATACACATATGACCGTTTCACCTCGATCACGCAGCTCATCAATGACACGACGCTCCTGACAACGCGCACAAATCTCTCCAACGACCGGTCTACCGGCATTGAGGTCATACTCTCGGCCGACCTGGGAGACATAGCTTCCGTGCACGGGAGCACGAACGTTTTCTTCAATCAAATAGACGCATCCAACCTGGGTTACGGACAGAACAAATCTGTCACTACCTGGAGCGGCGCACTCACGGTCAGCGTAAATGTAACCAGGTCTTCGATGATGCAAGTGAACTCCAATTACAGTTCTCGGAGGCTTACTCCGCAGGGTGAATCCCTGCCCAGTTACGTCGTGAATATGGGTATGCGGCAGGAACTGATCGCAGGCAAGCTCAGCATAACTGCCACCGTGGCCGACGTTTTCAAGTCGTTGAGGCGCGAGAGCTTCCTGGATACTCCATTGCTCCATCAAAACCTTGTTAACAGGCGGGATTCCCGCATTGTCTATGTTGGTATCACCTATAACTTTGGCGCACCGCCAAAGAAGCAGAAGGAAGAATCGTTGCGATATGACGACAGTATCTGAGATACTGCTTGGAGAGCAACCCGTCTTGTTCCGGCGAATGCAAAATCAGACAAAAAGCTATACGTTGTTACACGTGCGTTTACCGTCTACAAATAATGACACGCTGAATTTCACATGAGAATCCTGCTCATCGAAGACGACAAGAAAATCGCTGCTGTGTTGAAGAAGAGTTTGAAGGCCGAGGGGTTCGCCGTCGACGTCGCGTACGATGGCGTGGCTGGAGAGGAACTCGCTGTCATCAATGAGAATGACGTCATTCTCCTGGATGTTCTCCTCCCAAAACAGGATGGATGGACGACATGCCGCAGGATTCGTGAGCAGAAGGTGCTGACCCCAATACTGATGTTGACAGCGCTTGATGACGTCGAAGACAAGATCAAAGGGCTTGATAGCGGCGCAGATGATTACCTGGCCAAACCATTCCACACCGGAGAGCTCCTCGCGCGCATTCGATCGCTTGCGAGACGAAGGACTGAAGTCCGGTCCACCGATATCGAGATGTTTGGGCTTCGGCTTGAAGTAAAGACGCACAAAGCCTTCCGCGAAGGGAAGGAGATCTCGCTGTCGGCGAAGGAATTCGCTCTGCTCGAGCTGTTCATGATGCATCCACACGAGATTATTTCACGCCAGAGGATATCAGAGCATCTCTGGGATATGAACTTCGAACCCCGAAGCAATGTGATTGAATCCTTCGTCAAGTTCCTGAGGCAGAAAGTGGACAAAGGCCATGCGGCTCCCTTGATTCATACCAGCCGGGGAAGCGGCTATGTGTTCTCTGATCGAAAGCCCTGAACACTCCAGATCACATGCTCACCATCAAGTCAAAACTTATTGTTGCGTATACAGTTGCGTTCGGTCTTCTCGTGACCGCATTCGCAATGATCATTCACGAAAGCATCTCGGATGCCGAGATCGCGAAACTCGATGCTCGGCTTGAGAGCCATGCGGATAAGCTCCAAACGGAGCTGGAAGAAGAACATCTGCAACCAGGTTTCCCCAACCGCTCGGAGTTGGATTCAATAACGACCGAGGGTCTGAGGGGGACAAGGATCAGACTTCTCACGCTCGGAAACAACGTTGTGTTCACCGACTCCGGTTTTGAAATCGACGCGCACGTGGATTGGAAGTCCGGCCCATCCGGAGTGGCACGAAAGGGTATGGCAAAATGGAATCATCGCAAGTACCGGGTGCTGCAATGGCCGGTGGAGATAGAAAACCGCATACAATACCTGGTCCAGGTGGCCGCACCGATGCACGACATTGAAGAAACGATGGAGCGCCTCAGACTGCTCTTCTTCATAGTCATTCCAGGAGGGCTGTTGCTGGCCGGTTGTGCGGCGTACTTCATTACAAGCATGGCCTTCAGACCCATGATGAACATGGTTCGCACCGCAGAGAAGATCAGTGCCTCGAACCTTGACGCACGGCTTGCTCTCCCTTCAGCCGATGACGAAGTGCGGCAACTGGGGAAGGCGTTGAACGATATGATTGAGAGGATCGACAACACATTCAAGGGGCAGAGGCAATTCGTCGCAGACGCCTCACACGAACTTCGCACGCCGCTCACGATCATTCGGAGCGAATTGGAATCTGCCGCGCGCGCCGCCCGGAGTCGGGGAGTGAAGGAAAGCTTGTCTGCATCTCTCGCTGAACTTGACCGAATGTCTGTCATGATCGGCGATCTCCTGGTTCTCGCGAAACTCGATGCTGCACGTATGAAATTGGAAACGGCGGCGGTCAGGTTGGATGAACTGGTTATAGAATGTGTGCAGACGGCTCGCGGGATAGCAAAGAAGAGAGATGTGAAACTAAAGGTCTTTATTGGGGACGCGGCGGAGGTTTCCGGTGACCACGAGAAACTCAAGAGCGTGATTCTTAACCTTCTCGATAATGCCATCAAGTACTCAGGGAAGAAGAGCTCAGTTACGGTGTCGTTGATTCTCAACCAAACTCCCGGTATGGCGTCGATCGTCATCAGTGATCATGGAATCGGAATTCCCGAATCGGAACAGGCGAAGGTGTTCAGGCGGTTCTACCGCGGTGCGAAACCACGGTCGACCACGGACGGGAGCGGCCTCGGACTCGCGATTTCCCAACGTTTTGTCGCATTGCACGGAGGATCGATCTCTGTGAAAAGCCAGGAGGGGAAAGGGAGCACGTTTACGGTAGAATTGCCGCTCGGGGGCTCACCTGCGTAAGCTCCGCCAGTTCCATCGTGGGATCGGGTTCCATCGGTGCCGGCTTTGTGTTTGGATCTAGAAGAGATTCGTTTCTCGTATCTTGATGGGAGATTCAAGACCCTAGATTGTCCAACTTTCGCATACCTAGGGGCGTGAATGAACAAGAGGAAAAGGACTGAGAGGACCGCCAGGACTCTCAGTTGGTGCAAACGAGAGCGTGGGGGATCAGCGGTCTTGATTCCCCATTTTGCTTTCCTGTGAAGGCTGCGCGTATCTACATTCCCCTGTGTCGTTGGACCTGAACAAGGTTCCTCCGCTGGTACCGCCTATGAATTATGCTCCTATTACTCTTTGGCTTTCGACTCGCGCATTTCACAGGAGGGCACCTCATCCGTGCTTTTATTTGAGTCTGACTAATCTTGTTCGTACATTTCTCCGCATTGAACCCACGTGCATTTTCACCTTCCCTCGGTTCGTTTCTTCGAGAGGTATTAGCGTATTGTCATCCTCCCTCGTGGGGGATTCATGAACCCGTGCCAGAGTTTCCTTCAGTGTTTGTCTCGAGAGGCCAATGGTTTCCACCATACTTGTCGTTGATGACGAAAAAGACATCCTGGAATTGCTGAAGTATAACCTCGAGAAAGAAGGCTATCGCGTCCTTACGGCCGGGAATGGCAAAGAGGCACTGAGGTATGTCAAGCAGCGTCCGAACCTCGTCGTCTTGGATGTCATGATGCCTGAACTGGACGGCCTGGAGGTGTGCAAAGCGATACGGAAGGATCCAGGGACGGCCAAGACGCCGATTATTTTCCTGACAGCGCGGGATAGCGAGGCCGATGAGGTCGTAGGTCTGGAGCTGGGCGCTGACGACTACATCGCAAAGCCGGTGAAAGTACGCACGTTTCTGGCTCGCGTGAAGCGTGTATTGAAAGCGCGGGAGGAAGGGGAGGAGGCCGACGAGTCGGACGTTCTGAGAGTTGGTGAACTGGACATTCAGATGAACAACTACGTCGTCTCCATTGGCAAGAACGACATTCATTTGCCTAAGAAAGAATTCGAATTGCTCCTCTTCCTTGCCCGACATCCCGAGCGCGTGGTCTCTCGCCAGACGTTGCTCAACGAAATCTGGGGCCACGACGTGTATGTCATTGACCGGACGATCGATGTTCACATCCGGAAGATTCGGGAGAAGCTGGGCAAACACGCACACCACATCGAAACAGTAAAAGGCGTTGGCTATCGCTTTCGAAAGGATCTCTGATGCGCAGCATACGTACACGGATAGCTGTCACATTCATTGCCATCTCGGTTCTCGTCATTGCTCTTCTGGGAGTGCTGCTGAGCTACGAGATTGAGAGGTATTTCTTCGACCGGTTGCTCTCAGGCCTTCGCACTGAAACCAACGTGATACACTCGCTCTTACAGGATTGGACGGTGCGGGGGGAATCGCGTGACAACGTGGAGAAAGATCTCACAGTAATGTCCCTGGCGGCGCGTATGCGTATCACGCTTATTGATTCTTCGGGGGTGGTTGTCTATGACTCATCCGTTCCTGATTCTCTGCTTGGAGGTCTCGAAAATCACTCTCAGCGACCGGAAGTTGTCGAAGCCCGCCAGAAGGGAACCGGTTCAAACGTCAGAACCAGCAAATCGATTAATCAAGACCTTGTGTACGTTGCACAGAAGGTCGCCGTCCCGTCCGCGGCCGTGTTTCGAAATCTTCAGTTCGTCCGGGTTTCCGTCGAACTGACAGAGGTCAATCGCGTGATGTACGAGATTCGCTTCAAAATCGTTGTCGGGTCGATTGTCATCCTTCTTGTCGTGCTGATGGCAAGTCGGATTGTCTCCAGGCGATTGACGAGTTCCCTCACGGAGATCGCTGAAATGGTCAAGGAGATCAAGGCGGGCAACCTCGACCAGAAGCTCCCCGTTCGCTCGAATGATGAGATTGGCCGGCTGGCGGAACTGATCAACGAAATGACGGACAAGCTCAAGGCAGATATTGAGCAGCTGAAGAAACTCGAGCGCGTTCGAAGTGAATTTCTGGGTAATGTGTCCCACGAGCTCCGAACACCGATCTTCTCGTTGAAAGGCTTTCTTGAGACGCTTCTCGAAGGGGCACTGGATGACGCGGCAGTGAACCGAAGATTCGTCGAAAAGGCCTATCATCACGCAAACCGCCTGGATATACTCCTGACTGACCTCATCGAGATTTCACGCATCGAGTCAGGCGAAATGAAAATGAGTTTCCGGTACGTCGACGCTGTGTCGATACTGAAGAACCTTATTGCAGACTTTTCGGACGCTGCAGCCAAAAGAAAGCAGAATCTCCTTATCGATGCGCCTGACCACGACGTGCTGGTGCTCGGCGACAAAGATCGTTTGCGCCAGGCTCTTGGAAATCTCGTGGACAATGCCATC
This sequence comes from Ignavibacteriales bacterium, assembly GCA_026390595.1. Lineage (NCBI taxonomy): Bacteria > Pseudomonadati > Ignavibacteriota > Ignavibacteria > Ignavibacteriales > Ignavibacteriales bacterium. The sequence continues at coordinate 141,936 of JAPLFQ010000033.1, read as the reverse complement.
AAGTACAGTCCGGAAGGGGCCACAACCACTGTACGCCTCATGGAATCCGAGCGTTCTGTGACGATCTCGATCGCCGACAGCGGCCCGGGTATCGAGTCTGTACACCTTCCAAGGATCTTCGAGAGGTTCTACAGGGTAGACAAGACCCGTTCCCGGGATGTGGGGGGGACAGGCCTCGGACTTGCCATCGTCAAACACATCATCGAAGCACACAGCAGCAAGATCTCAGTGACAAGCGAGGTAGGCAAAGGCACCACGTTCGCATTCGACCTGAATAAGTAGCGCCGGTGCCTGACAGTGAACCTGAATTCGTTCCTGCTTGAGCAGGCTCTCAAGAAGCTCAATCTCTCCGAAGAATCTCTCTCCCAATTCCGTCTCGTCAGCGCCGCAGGTGACGTTGACGGAACGGGCTTCCCGCGTGAGCTCTTTGAACTGAGCGCCCCCATGCTCATCCGCGGTCTGCTGAACTTCAGCGTGTTGCAGATGAACCGCTCATGGATTTATCCATACTGGGTTCACCGGCAGCTTGAGCCAGGAAGCGCCAGCTTCATTCCCCGCTCTCAGAACCCGCTTCTCATCAACATCACTCATCGTGATTGGACCGCACTCGGGTCTCCGACAGGCTTTCATGAGGCAATCATTGATCCCCGTGGTCTCGTTACTCCCTTGCCGCGGGAATGGTCTATCGATGTCTGGCTGGTTGAAAACGGAGAGATATTCTTCCCCAGCCTGTCTTCTAGCGTCGACCAACAACTCGACACAGACGCACCTCGCATCACCACCGCATTCACCTGGCGAGGATTGCGACTGCAGACAGAGGCTTTTGTAGGTTGTGTGCGCGGCGGCAAGGATATCATGTTTTGTCGGGCAACAGTGCTGAATCAGTCATCAGTTCCCCGCCACATGCAGGTCGGCGTTGCCATCAGGCCTTTCGGAGTGGAGGGTGTCGCACCCATCAAGAAGATCGACTTTGAATCGCCGCGCGTTGCTTCCGTCGACGGGATCGTCGGGATGGTATTCGCTCAGGAACCGAGAGCAGTCGTGTTCGGCAGTGCCAGCCTCGGGGACGCTGCAAGGAGCATCAAGTCGGAACAAACAGCTGAACACAGGGACACAATTGCCTGCGCAAAAGGGCTGGCCAACGCCGTTGCTCTTTTTGATCTGACTCTCAGTCCCTCGGCCGAGCAATCCATTTGCTACAGCATGGCTCTCGGAACCAGGGCGGAGCTCAAGGCGAGCCCGATTAAGCGAACCTGGAGAGTGTCCTTTGAGAAACGGAGAGGCGAGCAACAAGCAGCGTGGGCGAAAGAGCTTGAAGGTTCCGCGGCTATTGATTTCGGCGACGATTCATTGCAGGAACTCTTCGAGGCCTCCCGGAATGCTCTCCTGCAGTTCCAGGATGGAGATTTCATCTCTCCCGGCCCATATCTCTATCACCATTTCTGGTTTCGCGATGCCGCTCCGATGCTGAAAGCGCTGGACGTGCTCGGCTTTCCCAAACGTGTCCGTCAGGTTATCGATGGGTTCCCAACACGACTGATGTCAGATGGGTTTTTCCGTGCGCCTGGGGGAGAGTGGGACTCGAATGGTGCCGTGCTCTGGACGGTCTACGAACACTATCGATTTACCCGTTCGTTGCTGTGGCTGAAGGAATTGTATCCGGCGCTCGCCAAAGCTGGACGCTGGATCATTCGCATGCGAAGGAAGACGGGAAACACGGGCTCAACGCACAAAAGATTGATGCCCGAGAGTCTGAGTGCAGAGCACCTAGGTACCGTCGATCAATACTACTGGGATTCATTCTGGAGCCTGGCTGGATTGAAGGCTCTCTCTGAGATTGCTAGGGAGCTTCGGCATGAAAGCGCAGCGACGCTTTTCGAGACCGAGGCCTCGGAGTTCGAGAGCGATCTGCTGGAGTCTTTCCGGTCGGTCGAACAGAGATTGGGCGTACCCCTCATACCGTCGACGCCGTCCAGGCCCTTCGACGAGAGTGCCATTGGTTCGGTGAGCAGTATCTATCCGTTGAGTCTTTTCGAACCGACCATCCCACATCCAAGGGAGACCCTCAAAGCGATTGTTGAGAGGTTCATCGACGAGCGGGGCTTCTATCATCCCATTATTCATTCAGGATACAATGCATATCTCACCTTGCAGGTAGCACATTCTCTTCTGAATCAAGGAGAAAGTGATGACGCATGGAGGATTGCTGCTTCGATCTTTCGGCAAGCGACCGCAAGCTACACGTTTCCTGAAGCAATTCACCCGAAAACGGAGGGTGGGGCGATGGGGGACGGTCATCATGGTTGGGCGGCTGCCGAAGTAGTTCTCTTTCTGCGTGATTGTCTCTTGAGAGAACAAGAGGGAAGATTGGAGTTCTTTGCCGGTGCGGCGCCCCACCTGATGAAAAAGGGGAGGAATCTCAGAATCACCGACGCTCCTACCGGGTTCGGCAAGATCAGCCTCGCACTGGAATTTCAAACGGATAACTCCTTCAACCTTTCTTTTGCGTCACGGTTTCTTCCAAAATCCTCTCCAAGCTCGATCGATGTTCTTCTGCCATGGAGGGCAAGGAAGATCAGTCCGTCGTCCCCTCATCACCTCATCGCATCAGAAAACTTACCTCGGGGGATGAAGATCAGGTTTTCCCCGCACGTCTCCACTGCCCTCATTCAGCTCGAAGCTTAGTAGTCATCCGATTCTGGCTCTTCGTCCGATCCTGCAAAGAAGATCTTCTGCCCACCCTTGACAGTAGCCATGGCAGCGTTATAGTCACTGGGATTGTCACCGAGCCAAACAGTGAAGCCCATGGGATGTGTTATCCGAAGCAGAGGAATATCCAGTGCGCTGTCGGTACCAGTAATCAAAGGGACGGCCGAACCCGCAGCAAGCCTGAAGAGCTCAGCCTTTCCCGGGCCAATGGGGACAGGGGAGAGGAGTTCAGCCGTCAAACGGCCTTCAAACGTTCGACTCTGGATGCCGAAGGCATGCGATGGGGGGACGTTGAACCACGCTTGCGAAACGTGCTGAACCGAAACATGGTTACTCGCGGATATCACGAAGACTTGATACTGAAGTTGGTGGAGCAGGGAAACGAACTGGGAAAGCAAAGGTCGGGGTTTGGGTTTCCTCACACGGTCTGATCCAAGAGTGAGGTACTCCTTTGCAGCATTCATCACCGCCGATGTTGCCCGCACAATAGTATCAGGTTCCAGTCCCGCCATCGCTTCGACTACCGTGCGGTAGGCCTTGCTTTTGTGGGTTCGGAGAAGGTGTTGATACTCTCCCCAGCTCAATGTGAGGCGGTGACCTTCGAGAATGAGATAGGCGAAAACAGCATCCCCGATATCTCCGATAAGGAGCGTTCCATCGAGGTCGAAAACTGCAACACGTTCAATTGCCTGATCGGACGCACGCATTACCCGATTCTCAGCTTCCACCAACTGCCATTTCAAAAGATCTATCACGTACCTTCACTCTGCGGTTGAGGGTACGGGGGGAGTCGCGACCGGAAAGTGAAGTCGATGTTTCGGGAGCGCGAACGAAGGAACCTGAAATGGAATCGGAAGCGTGACTGTTTGGAGATGGTCAATGCCGTTGGAATGGAGAATCTGGTTATACTTCAGGAATCTGATAGGGTCGTCGCACACAGCGCCGGCGCCGTTCAGAAGGGTAATCGCATTGTTCTGGTAAATCTCATTTCGATGGATATGACCATAGAGAACATAGCGAATCCCAAGAGATTCGAACAATCGCAGCGTCTTCGTCCGGCCCCTCATTCTCATGGTGTTCGATTCGACTCGCTTCCAGAAGCTGCCTCCCGCAGATTCATCCTGGAGGTCATTGAAGTGGTGGTGAACTGCCACGAGCGGGAGGGTCCTATCAAGCTCCCCTTCCTCATGAATGCGAAGAAGGGCATTTCGCTGAGCGTCGTCCAGTTTGCCGTTGGTGCCCAACGGATTCCTTCGCAAAGACCAGGGAGGTATGGAATTCAATCCGATGATCGAATAGGGTCCAACCTTTTTCACGAACGGAAAAATGGAATCACTCCCATACGATACGACATTTTCGAGCGTTTCTCCGAATACGATCTGAAAAAGGTCGAGATGCCTGGCGTAATCCACATTGCGTATGTACTGTGGAAAACTCAGAACGTCTACCGCCCGATGCGGGCCGCCGAAGATATCGTGGTTGCCTGGAACGACCGTGAGGCGTGTAGAGTCGAGCAAATCCAGAGTCCCAAGAATCTCCCTGGCGAGATAGTAGTCATCTTCCTCACCGGTGCTTACGATGTCACCAGTGATGACGAGATGGTCGCAACCGGCGGCGAGGATGGACTTGAGAAGGAGTTTGAAAGACTTGAGGTGTTCGCGATAGAACTGACGGCTCAGATGGGGGTCAGAAATATGGACCAGCCGGAAGTCACTGGGAGGAGACTCCCCCCTTGGCGGGACTCCCTGCAGGAATCCGGAACCCGTGCCGATTTCTTCCGGGCTAAGCAGCTCGAGCATGTTGTCGTTTGTGTTCATTGATCACCGACTGATAGCTGTCGAATAGTTGAGAGAGTATTTTCTCCCACGAGAATTCCTGGGCTCGCTGCAAAGCACCTTCTGCCAATTGCTGCCTCATCCGTTTTTCATCAAGCAGCCCATCCACGCCGTGCGCCAAATCTTCTCCGCTTAATGGTTTCGCGAACAGACCGGATTTGCCTTCCTGGATGATACCTGTAGCACCTCCGACCTTTGCCGCTATGGGGGCAAGGCCTGAAGCCATTGCTTCGATCGTCACGAGGCCGAAGGTTTCGGTTGTCGATGGGAAAACAAATATGTCTGAAGAAGCGTAGCTTTCCGCGAGTGTGAGGCCTGACTGGTAGCCAAGGAAATGAGCGCCCGGCATCAAGTCCTGGAATTCCTTCCTTGCGTGGCCATCGCCCACGATCACCATTTCGAAATCCGTTCGTTTCTGACGCAGGATTTGGTACGCCTGCGCCAGGACGGCCAAATCCTTCTCCCAAACGAGCCTGCTCACGAAGAGGACCACGGGCTTGTTGTCCGGAGAGATATTCTCGCGCCAGAGCAAAGACCATCGAGATGGATTGAACAGATTGAGATCGACACCATTCGGGAGGTACTCCAACCTGTCGATGCTGTGTTCTCTGAGCTCATCGAGAATCGGCGTCGTGGGGACGAACGTGCGATCCATCTTGTTGTAGAGATATCGCGAGACTTTCCACGCCAGCTCTTCCAACGCCGTGAGCCCGTAGTATCTTGGATAGGTGGGGAAGTGAGTATGATATGTCGCGACGACGGGAATACTGAACTGCCGGGCATACTTCATAGCCGCAAAGCCAAGCGTGCAGGGACTGTTGATGTGCATAATATCAGGTGCAAAAGCATCCAGGGATTTTGCAAACATCTGGTATCCTGGGAAAGCGATCCGGTAGCTTTTCTGGAGGGGGAGAACAACAGAGCGGACTTTGTGCATCGGCACGATCCGATCCTCCGGATCAGGCCGCGTCGATGTGAATGCTATCGGCTCGTGATGTCGTGCGAGTGCGGCCTCGAACATCTTGTACATGACTCTCGTTACGCCATCCTGCCCGCGGCAAAGATTGGCGTTGAAGTAAGCGATTCGCATTGAAGACCCTTAATCAAAATGATGACGCAATATAGAAGGATGCTTTATCCAAATGTGATTGGGTTGTTATGATACTGTAAACTCTCGTCGGTTCTGCCATTGCAACCATTGCTTTACAAATTCAATCAATTCAACCGTGCAAGAATCTGCAATTGCTGAAGAAGGGAGGGTGTGGCAACTGCTTCCGTACCGTGTTTCATCGTTGAAGGCCACGCCACCGCCGCCGCGTCGATGGCTTCACAGTTCCTTAACATTAAACTAATACCTGGACAATGCCAAAGGACTACCTTTGTTAGAGGCTATCTCAAAAACCCTCAAAGTCATTGCGAGCGACGCCCCGTAGGGGCGAGCGAAGCAATCTCACCAACGTACATCGAGACAAAAGAGAGATTGCTTCGGCAAGAAACGCCTCGCAATGACGTAGTTGGCGTTTTTGAGATGAGTTCTAGTAACAAAAGTGCACTTGGTATCGCGTCTATGGAAGGAGGAGATATGCCCGAACCTAAGAAGAATAACGAGAAACCGTTCGCGTTTTGGCTCGTCGAAAGGTTTCTTCCCCATGATGACGAAACCGGCGAAACTAAACCGTTGACCGATAGCCAATTCTACGTTGGCCTGGTTCTAAGTTTGGCTATGGTCGTTGGCGCGGGGATGCTCATCCGCGGGTGTTCCGTCTGATCGCGGTCATTGCAGGTCTTCGGCCGCTCGGAGCAGCAGACTCCGGGAGTCTCTGTTAACAATTTCTTAGTACGCTCCTAACATTTGCCTAATGGCTGTTCGCTACCTTTGTGGCGTAAACAACCAAAGGAGCGCAGACAAATGACGCCTCAGACATCAAGTACGGTATTCGCTGCAGAAGAGAGTGGAAAGACAAGCATAGCACGGTTACTGGCGGGCCACTTCATAGGCGGTGGATTTGATCCGGAGGAGTGCGAGCCTGTCAGCGATCGTGAATTCAGACTTCTCATGGGGATTATCGCAATTTCTGCACTTGCATTTGGAAGCATCGTAAACGGATGGTTAATCTGAAAACGAAGTCTGCAAAGTCACTATTTCCTGAATTCTGCACAGCAGCCTGCCTAACATCCAATCGACTTTCTCAACTCAGCTATCTCAACTCACTTTTCCCATCTCAACCACATAGGGAGCTTTAGATGAAAAAACTGTTCCTCACTTGTTTGGTCTTGCTCGGGTTCACCCTTCGCGCTCAAGAGAAGGATACGACGCTCGCAAGTCTTCAGCAGAAAATGACCGACGTCAAAGAGCAGGTGGACGGTTTGAACGAGCAACTCATGGCGTTGACCCCAGTGGTCGATGCTCTGAAGAAGATCAAGATCACAGGGTACATTCAATCACAATTTCAGGTTGCTGATGGCGATGGCGTTGGCTCATTCGCTGGCGGCAATTTCGCAGCTGGTGTGCACTCCCGGTACCTGGTTCGTCGGGGACGTGTAAAATTCAACTATGACAACGACCTCACACAGTACGTGCTGCAGATCGATGTTACCCCGGGCGGTGTTGCGATCAAAGACGCATACGCCAGCATCAGGGAGCCCTGGATGAAGACGTTCGGGCTTACGGCAGGCGTTTTCGATCGGCCTTTTGGCTTCGAGATTTCCTATTCATCCAGCAATCGTGAAGCCCCGGAACGTACCAGAATGTATCAAACACTCTTCCCGGGTGAGCGCGATATGGGCGCGAAAATCGAAATCATGCCGCCGGAAGGATCGGCAATGAGCTGGTTTAATTTCAAGGCTGGCCTCTTCACCGGTATGGGCCCCACAGCGCAGGAAAACGACAACTACAAAGACCTCATAGGGCGTGGCGGATTCACGCTTCCCATGCGCGATGCCGGCCTGGAAATTGACGGCGGCGTGTCGTTCTATATGGGCAAAGTAAGGAGCAATCAACGTGCGATCTACACACTCGATGGCGGCTCCAAGGCGTTCGCCTATGATTCCTCTGCATCCAACAATGGTGCATACTTCGATCGGACCTACATCGGCGCAGATGTTCAGCTCTATTATGAAATGCCGGTGTTAGGAGGGATGACGCTACGCGGCGAGTACATCAGCGGCAAGCAGCCCGGCACCGGAGGTACCAGCGCGACTTCAAACTACAGCGCCTTCTACAACGCTGCAGGGACCGCACTGTACCAGAGAAATTTCTCCGGTTACTACGTCAACTATGTTCAGAACCTCGGCTTGAATCACCAGTTCATCCTGAAGTATGACGTCTTCACGCCGAATTCTGACATCACAGGCAATGACATAGGCGCCGCTACCCCAACAGGGAAGGTCGGACTCAACGCCGGTGACATTCAATTTACAACTCTGGGAATCGGCTGGGTCTATCATTGGGACACTAACGTGAAGTTCACCTTCTATTACGACATGGTCACAAATGAAAAGGTGAACGCGAACGCACCCGCAGCCCTGGCTGCATTCAAAGATGACATCAAGGACAACGTGTTCACAGTTCGAATGCAGTACAAATTCTAAGTTCACTACCTGATTAATTCGAAGGAGTACAGAATGAAGATTATCACCACGCTCGTTGTCGCCGCAGCTCTGTTCCTCGGCTTCGCGATGAAGCCTGCGGAAGTTATCACCGTCAAAGGTTCGGACACCATGGTGATCCTGGCCCAGCGATGGGCAGAACTCTACATGGCAAAGCACCCCGGAGTGACTGTCCAGGTCACCGGTGGCGGGTCAGGTGTCGGTATCTCGGCTCTCATCAATGGAACAACAGATATCTGCAATGCCTCACGTCCGATGAAGCAGTCTGAAATCGACAAGCTGAAAGCACGGTTCAACGTCCTCGGCGTCGAAATCAAAACGGCGAAGGACGGTTTGTCCATCTACGTAAACGAATCGAACCCGGTGCAGGAACTGTCGCTTGACCAGCTGAAGAAGATCTATACCGGTGGGATCATGAACTGGAAAGACGTTGGCGGACCGGATGCTAAGATCATCCTCTACGGGCGTGAGAACAGCTCAGGAACCTACGTCTATTTCAAGGACAACGTGCTTGGAGGGGCCGACTTTTCGCCGATGACGCAAACTATGCCCGGAACAGGCGCCGTTGTCAATGCAGTTGCCAAGGACAAGTTTGGTATCGGATATGGCGGAGCCGCATACGGCAAAGGCATCAAATATGCAAAAGTGAAGAAGGACGCTAGCTCTCCAGGGTACGAACCCACCGAAGAGAATGTGAAAAGCGGGAAGTACCCGATCTCACGGTTCTTGTACATGTATACGCGCAACCGTCCCACCGGAGCCCTGAAAGAGTATATCGATTGGATTCTGAGCGCAGAGGGGCAGCAGATCGTCACAAAAGTTGGTTACTTTCCGGTGAAGTAGGTGCGGTGTGGGTAGAGGTGCGGTTAGATCACGGCGCCGGCTATGGTATTTCGTAGCCGGCGCATCTGTTTCATTGTGCTGTGAGTCCCGGGAGGGCTTAACAATTCGGTAACATCCCCATAATAGGCGAATAATACGAAATCCATATATTGAATCACTATTCTACATTTGCACAATCAACATCTGACCTTGATGCAGTTTCCCCGTTTGTCGACAAAGATCGATACGCAGCCACAGCAACCGGCAGCTACGTCCAATGCAATCGACCCGCCGATTCCTCCTAGATCGAAGAATACCCAATCTACGAAGCTCTGGTGGAAGAAGAGGTTTCGGCTCGGTGAATTTCTGATCGAGAAATCCATCACTGCGATTTCGTTTCTTTCCTTCGCCTTCATCACGCTGATATTTATTTTCGTGTTTCGCGAATCCCTGCCGATCTTCTCTTCCACATCAGCGAAGACATCGGTGGAGGCGAAACAGGCCCCGCAAGAATCCTACGGAGATGAATCATCCGCGTCTGAACTGCAAAAACAGGTAGACCAGAGAAAAGCGTCTGTCGAGAGCCTTGAAGACAAGGGCGCGTCAGCGTCGAATCTCACGGGGAAGAACTGGCAGCCGGTGTCGTCCGCACCAAAGTACGGGATGCTGCCGCTTGTGGTCGGAAGCCTGAAAGTCACAACTGTTGCTCTCTTGTTCGCTGCACCCATCGCCATTCTGGCAGCTTTGTTCACTGCTGCATTTGCACCGAAATGGTCCAAAGAAATCCTGAAACCGGCCATTGAGGTTCTCGCAGGAATTCCTTCCGTAGTTATCGGCTTCTTCGCGCTCATTGCAATGGCAACGTTTCTTCAGAAGACTTTCGGATTCCAGTACCGTCTCAACGCATTCGTGGGCGGCATAGCGCTCTCGCTTGCCGTCATACCGATTATCTACACGATCACAGAGGATTCGCTTTCCCGTGTTCCGAAAGTTATGACCGAAGCCAGCCTGGCTCTTGGAGCGTCGAAATGGCAGACGGCTCTGTTCGTTGTTCTCCCGGCAGCGTCTCCGGGGATTTTTGCTGGCATCTTGCTCGGGATAGGCCGCGCCTTCGGCGAAACGATGATCGTCCTCATGGCAACCGGCAATGCGTCGATGTTGTCAGGAGATTTGTTTGAACCGGTCCGAACCATGTCGGCCACGATTGGAGCCGAAATGGGAGAAGTTGTTTTTGGCGACACCCACTACACCGTCCTGTTCTTTATCGGTACGGTACTGTTCCTATTTACCTTTTGCCTCAATGCTATTGCAGAGCTTTTCATCCGTCAGAAGTTGATGAAGAGGTTTGAGGGCCAATGAGAACTCTGAAGCGCAAATTCCTCGGCCTCTCGATACCTTTCCTGACCGGATTGTGTGCGTTCTCCATCGTGGTGATCGTCCTTCTTGTGATGATCGATATCATCGCCGGTGGATGGAGCACGCTCAGCTGGGAATTCCTGTCGACGAGTCCGAAAGGGGGAATGACAGAAGGTGGCATCTATCCGGCGATCGTCGGAACATTCCTGCTCGTTGTCATCATGTCGGTTGCGGGCGTTCCGATAGGGACCATCACGGCTATCTATCTGAGTGAATATGCAAGCCACCGCTCGCTCCTCGCCAGGACAATCCGATTTGCTGTGAACACGCTTGCGGGTGTTCCGGCAATTGTTTTCGGACTTTTCGGACTCGGTTTCTTCATACAATTTGTAGGTACGGGAATGGATAACGTCCTGAGCGGCGGATCTCAATTAAAATGGGGGCAACCGAACATCCTATGGGCAAGCCTCACGATGGCGCTGCTTACGCTGCCCGTCGTTATCGTGTCCGTCGAGGAAGCGATCAAAGCTGTTCCCCGGGAACTCCGTGAGGCTAGTCTCGCGCTGGGTGCGACGAAACTGGAAACCATCTGGAAAGTCGTGCTCCCAAATTCAATCACAGGAATTCTTACGGGCGGGATACTTGCAGTCAGCCGCGGGGCGGGGGAGGTAGCCCCCATTCTCTTTACAGGTGCGGCGTATTTCCTTCCTCATCTTCCGGGAGCGTTGACGGATCAATTTATGGAACTCGGCTACCACGTGTATATCATGTCGACGCAATCGCCTGATGTCGAGGCCACAAGGGGGATCCAATACGCAACGACCCTCGTGCTGCTGGTATTGACATTTACGTTGAATTTCTCGGCGATCTTCCTGCGATACAGAATTCGCACTCGCACGAACCGGTAATGGGGAGCTCTCAGATTCTATGAACAACAATGGTTACAAGATAAAAACAAAGAAGCTCTCACTTTCCTATGGGCCCAAGCTGGCTCTGAAGGAAATCTCCATGGACATCAAGACGAATCAGGTAACCGCCTTGATAGGTCCTTCGGGCTGCGGCAAATCGACATTCCTGCGATCGTTGAATCGCATGAACGACTTGATCGACGGGGTTCGAACGACGGGTGAAGTAATTGTCGATGACGTGGACGTTTATCGGGATGATGTCGATGTTGTGGAATTGCGGAAGAAGGTCGGAATGATCTTCCAGAAGTCGAATCCCTTCCCAAAATCAATTTACGATAATGTCGCATATGGTCCACGAATCAACAGCGTTCACGACAAGAAAACGCTCGACGAGACAGTTGAAAGGAGCCTGAAGCAGGCTGCCTTGTGGGATGAGGTGAAAGATGATCTCGGCAAAAGCGGGTTGGCCTTGTCGGGTGGGCAGCAGCAGCGTCTCTGCATAGCGCGAGCCCTCGCGGTTGATCCCGAAGTGCTTCTGATGGACGAGCCGGCGAGCGCTTTGGATCCCATTGCGACCGCGAAAATAGAAGAACTCATTTATGAGCTCAAAGAGAAGTACACGATCGTCATTGTGACTCACAATATGCAGCAAGCGGCCCGTGTCAGTGACCGGACGGCGTTCTTCTATCTTGGGGAACTTATTGAATACGACGATACGAAGCTGATCTTCACGAATCCATCGATCAAGCAGACTGAAGACTACATCACCGGAAGATTCGGGTAATCGCTTGATGTGTCGAGCCACAGGATGTCGACTGACGGGAACAGAGATCACATTGAAGGGAGCAGACATTGACGAGACATTATGAACAGGAGCTGGATCAACTTCGAACCATGCTTATTCGCATGGGGAGCCTCGTGGAAGAGCAGATAGACTATGCCGTCAAAGCAATTACCGAAGCTGACGTCTCACTTGCCAACCTCGTCATTGAACGAGACAAGAAGGTGGATGAATTCGACATTGCGATCGATCAACGATGCATGGCTATTTTCGCATTGTCCCAACCCGTCGCGATCGACCTGCGGCTCTTGATGGCGGCCCTGAAGATCAACAATGAGCTGGAGCGGATCGGAGACATCGCGGCAAATTTAGGGGAACGCGTTTCTGCGTTGATGCCATATTCGAACTTTGTCAAGGCCACGCCGCTGCGGCAAATGGCAGACGCGGCCCGCGAAATGGTGAAACACGCGATCGATTCGTTCGTGAACAATGACCCGGAGCTGGCAAAGATGGTTCTGACGTCGGACGACGTCGTCGACTGCTTCGATCGCGAGATATTCTCTGCGATGATAGCAAGAATGAAGGAGTCGCCGGAGAACATCGCTCCGGCATCACACCTTATGATCGTCTCAAGGCACATCGAGCGTCTCGCCGACCACGCCACCAACATTGCGGAGGACGTAATCTTCCTGGTGAACGCGAAGATCATCAAACACCACGCTTACGATCGAGAGGCCGAGTAGAGAGAATCCTCACGCTGGAATGAGATCCCCGTCAGTGTACTGAAACCCGCCCGAAATCCTGGCATCCTGCAATCCCCGGCATTTGCAATTTTGCCTAATTGTTGTAATTTGTCCGGTAGATTACATTGAAGGACAATCGTATGCGCATGGATTTTGCGAAAATGACCGGTGCGGGGAATGATTTTGTGGTCATTGACAATCGCTCAAAGCGGATAAAAGCTGGTGCAAAAGCAGCCAAGGTTCTTTGTGACCGGAGATGGGGAATAGGGGCTGATGGGGTGCTTCTTCTGGAGAAAAGCCGGCGTGCGGGCTACAAAATGATGTACTACAACGCTGATGGCAGTTACGGGGGAATGTGCGGAAATGGGGGGCGATGTATCGCATGGTTTGCCTTTAGGAACAAGATCGCTGCCAGGCAACACGAATTTGAGGCACTAGACCACGTTTATGGGGCGAAGATCGGGAAGAATGAGGTCGTCCTGAGTATGAAGGACCCTCGCAGCATCAGGATCGGGGATGCAATCCTGTTCGGATCCGGCGAATTGAAGGTGAACTTTGTTGACACTGGATCACCGCACGTAGTGGTGCCGGTGGAGAGTCTGCCAGAAAAGGTTCAACTCGGTGATGTTGATGTGTTGGGTGTGGGACGGAAGTTGCGCTTCGATGCTCATTTCTCTCCAACTGGGACCAATGTGAATTTTATTGAGCGGGCTGGACGTAACTCCATAAAAATTCGAACTTACGAGCGTGGAGTCGAAGACGAGACATTAGCATGTGGGACCGGCTCGATTGCTTCAGCAATCGTTGCTGCTCGTCTGTGGAACATCAAGTCGCCGATAGAAGTCATTCCGAAGAGCGACATGCCGCTTAGGATCGCATTCGACGACAAGGCTGGGTTAATCAGTCAAGTTCGGCTTGCTGGACCGGCCGCAATAGTCTATACAGGTACTATTGACCTATAGGGATCGGTATTCTTTTAACTTGAATGAATTGTCGGCCAGATGACCTGGACACGAAGAGTATTCCTGAGGGAAACGATTGCCGGATGGCTTGCCCTGGTCCTGGCACCAGTCGGCTACGCTTTGGCTCGTCGATGGACACCACGCAACAGTGAGAGTGGTTTGGAAGCAGTGACGCTCGGTTCAGTGGAAGATTTCAGGGTATCGTCGAGCCGACTGGTGTCGTTCGGAAGTGAGAGGGTTATCGTTGCGCGATCTGCGGATGGCACGTTTCACGCTGTGAGCGGCGTCTGTACGCATATGGGATGTTCGATACGGTTTGAGCAATCGGCTGATAAACCTGAGTTTGCATGCAATTGTCACGATAGTCGGTTTGATCTTGATGGAATCAATCTTTCTGGTCCTGCGCCGAGTCCGCTGATGCGGTTTGATGTGGAGGCGAGCGGAAAGGAGTTGAGGCTTCTGAAGAGCGCTTGTCCCGCTGGCACCTAACGGTGATGTTCTCGCTTTCCCTCTTGTTATATAATATGTATTATGTAAAGTCAATCATGAACACGCGAACAAAGACAAACCAATGCATTAGAATCACTTCTCTCCCATCGCCTTAGGGATCGCACACCTGTAAGCTTCCTCCGCTGTTTCCACACGCAACGCGATTTCTGCTCCGATCCTCAACTCCTGATTCTTGGTGACTTCCCCGATGACTTTGGCCGGAACGTTTTGCTTCAGCGCCTCGCCCAACGCCAATTCGAGTTTCTCCCTTCGGACTGTCACAAGTATTCGGGACTGCGTCTCACCAAAAAGGCTGAAGTCCGGACGAAGCTCGGGTCTCGGATATGACATCGTGGCCCCCAGGCCATTGCTGCTTCCAAACAGCGCTTCAGCCGCGGCAACAGCGAGACCGCCTTCCGCGCAATCGTGTGCCGATTCAATCAAGCATTTGGCTGCCAGGGAGATACAAAGTGCCTGAAGTGATTTCTCAGCCTGCAGGTCGATAAGTGGTGCATCGCCAAGCACTTTGCCCGTCTGTTGGAACAGATACTCTGATCCACCAATCTCTCCGAGTTCTTGCCCCAGTAGCAGAATTGAATCTCCTGGAGTCTGAAACGACGACGGAACGGCCTTGTCGACGTCGTCAAGGACTCCGAGCATTCCGATCACCGGAGTCGGGAGCACGGCAGCGTCAGGGCTTTCGTTGTAGAAACTCACGTTGCCGCCAGTAACGGGCGTGTCAAGGATGATGCACGCGTCCTTGATTCCAGCAGCAGCCTCCTTGAACTGCCAGAACACCTCAGGATCGTACGGATTGCCGAAGTTAAGGCAGTTCGTAATCGCTACGGGCAGCGCACCTGTGCAAGCGACATTTCGAGCTGATTCAGCCACGGCGATTTGAGCGCCGCGCTTGGGATTCAAGTACACGTATCTTCCATTGCAGTCGGTCTTTAACGCGAGCGCCTTCTTTGTTCCCTTGATACGTACTATGGCCGCATCAAAGCTCGCTGGTATGCTATTTGTACGCACCATTGAATCGTACTGGTCGAAGACCCACTGCTTCGATGCTACCGTCGACGAAGAAAGCAGGCGCAGAAGGACTTCGTTGTAGTTTTTCGGCTGAGGAATCGACGAAACATCAAAAGCCCTCACGCCTGCAAGATATTCAGGTTCCTTTGCCTCACGCGTGTACACTGGCGCTCCGCCGCCTAGTACCAGGGTTTCAGCAGGTACGTCCGCCTTCAGCTCGCCATGGTGGAAAATCCGCACGCGGTCTTGGTCTATCACGGTCCCTATAACGACCGCATGTAAGTCCCACTTCTCAAATATCTTCTTAGTCGCCGCTTCATCTTCCGGCTTAACCACCAGGAGCATCCTCTCCTGAGACTCTGAGAGCATGATCTCGTAGCTTGTCATGCTTTCTTCTCTCAAGGGCACCACGTCGAGGTTGATCTCCATGCCGCTGTTCCCCTTGGCGCTCATCTCCATGCTGGAACATGTCAGCCCGGCAGCTCCCATGTCCTGGATACCTACGATCAATCCCGCTTGTATCGCTTCAAGCGTGGCCTCAAGCAGCAGTTTCTCTGTGAATGGATCCCCAACCTGGACAGATGGACGTTTCGCCTCTGATTTCTCCGAGATTTCCTCCGAAGCGAAGGTCGCGCCATGAATTCCGTCTCTTCCTGTCGACGACCCGACAATCATCACCAGGTTGCCAGCCCCTTTCGCAATGGCCTTGGCCACATCGCCGTGCCGAACGATTCCAACTGCCATGGCATTAACGAGCGGATTGGATGCGTACGATGGATCGAAGTACACTTCACCAGCAACGGTTGGAACACCAAAGCTATTACCGTAATCTCCGATGCCCTTCACAACTCCCTTGAAGAGATATCGGACACGATCGTTCGTGAGTTCTCCGAACCTTAGTGAGTTCAGAGCTGCTATTGGTCGAGCTCCCATCGTGAAGATGTCGCGGAGAATTCCGCCCACGCCCGTAGCGGCTCCCTGGTACGGTTCGACAGCCGAAGGATGATTGTGGCTTTCTATTTTGAAAGCGACTGCTAGGTCATCCCCGATATCAACCAGGCCCGCGTTTTCTTCTCCAGCGCTTACGAGAAGCCTGGCTCCGCTGCGTGGGAGTGTCTTTAGGACTGCAATCGAGTTCTTGTAGCTGCAGTGCTCGCTCCACATCACGCTGTATATGCCAAGTTCAGTATATGTGGGAGTCCGACCAAGGATTTTGAGGATCATCCCGTATTCGTCTTCAGTAAGTCCATGTTCAAGAGCCAGGGCGAGATTGACAGCCGGTTCCAAGTCCTTCATAGGTCGATTTATCCGAGTGGTATTTGTTGTTGTAACGAATGCAATTAGGAAAAATGCCTTAGAGCTCTTCGACAGTAACCAGCGGGTCGTCCTTTTCGACAACCGTCCCTATCGTGACGTGAATGAGTTGTACGCGTCCGTGCTTGACCGAACGAATTTCATTCTCCATCTTCATCGCTTCAAGCACGAGAAGTCCTTTGCCAGAGGTCACTTCCTCACCAATCTGTACTTCAATCCGTGATATCAGACCAGGCATCGGTGCTTTGATGACCTTCGGACCCACAGGGGCCGGTGGTTCTACCAAGAGTGACCGGAGTAGCAGAGAGCGCTGGTCATCGACTCGTGCGATGTACGATTTCCCGCAGATCCCTATGCCAACCGTGTTGCCAGGGTCGCCACTGTCGCTTTTCCTCTCCTCTTCAACCGAACGAGCTGCTAATTGGTCAACGAGATATGTCTTTCCGTCCAGAACAAGCGAATAGGATCGATCATCCAGCGCAACGAAATTACATTCATGAACAGATCCATCCACAATAACCTTATGCTCCGATTCGCTGCGGATCTGGTAGCTCGTCCCCTCTACGGTAGCCGTGAATGTCTCTGACATCAGCGGTGAGCCTCCCCCCTGCTCGCCTTCCATCGGTTTGATTCTCCGATCACAACTGTCAGACCGGAGCGGTGCGATTTCTCACGCTGCAAGATTAGCACCGCGGCAATCGCTGCAGCCCTCCGTTGATCCTTCGCAGAGCGCATGAGATCAGATGGGTCAAAGTGCTTTTCCACAAAAGAAGTATCAGCCTTTCCCTCGAGGAAAGCCTTAGATTTCAACACATGCAAGCAGAACGGAATAGTGGTCTTGACTCCCCCGATTGAAAAATCTGAAAGTGCTCTTCGCATCGATCTGATGGCGTCATCCCTTGTCTCTCCCCAGGAAACGACCTTCGCCATCAGGGAATCATAGAACACAGAGACTTCGTCTCCCTGCCGAAAGCCGTTTTCAACGCGGATTCGCCCTTCCGGCAACCGGTACCGGGTGAGTTTTCCGGTGGAGGGCATGAAATTCTCCGCCGGATCCTCCGCGCAGATGCGGCATTCGATCGAATGCCCTACTCTTCTGATTTCATCCTGCCGGACGGACAGCGGTTCACCTTCTGCTATTCTTATTTGCTGTATTACGAGGTCTATTCCCGTGATTTCTTCGGTCACCGGGTGCTCGACCTGAAGTCGGGTATTCATTTCAAGGAAATAGAAATGACCTTCGGAATCAAGCAAGAACTCCATGGTGCCCGCGTTGGAATAGCCCGCTGCTTTAGCCAAACCGACGGCAGCTGATCCCAGCTGCGTTCGGAGTTCGTCAGTTACGACTGTCGAAGGGGATTCCTCGATCACTTTCTGGTGACGGCGCTGGATGGAGCATTCGCGTTCACCCAGATATACTACATTGCCGTGCTCGTCTGCCAGGATCTGCATTTCGATGTGGCGTGGACCATCGAGATACTTTTCCATATAGACGCGGTCGTCACCGAATGCCCCTTTCGCTTCTGACTGGGCCATCCGAAAAGCGGATTCAAACTCACTATCCGAACGAACAACACGCATCCCTTTTCCGCCTCCGCCCGCCGCTGCTTTGAGGAGAATTGGGAATCCAAGGGTCTGAGCAAGCCTTGAAGCTTCGCTCACATCAAGAATCGGCTCGACAGTCCCGCTGATGGTCGGTATTCCCAGCCGACGAGCCATCTTGCGGGCACTGGTTTTGTCCCCCAGCATTCGAATGGCCGCTCCCGATGGTCCAATAAAGATCAATCCCGCAGACCGAACCGCATCAGCGAAGTCGGGGTTTTCCGCCAGAAAACCATAACCGGGGTGTATGGCATCGACTCCCGAATTCCTGGCGACCTCGATGATCCTCGATTGATGGAGATAACCTTCCCGGGGTGTGGATCCTCCCAGAGGGTAGGCTTCATCCGCAAGAAGCACATGCAAGGATTTCCGATCAATGTCGGAAAAGACGGAGACCGACGTAATATCCAATTCCTTGCAGGCGCGGATGACCCGAAGGGCGATTTCTCCCCGGTTTGCGATGAGGAGGCGCTGTATGGGGCGTTTGTTTGTCATTCGAGTTCTACGACTGTGACACCTGAGCCTCCCTCATTCCACTCTCCGAGCCGGTAGGCCTTGATGTGCGGGCACGTTTTCAGAAACTCGCCTATCCGCTTCCGAAGAGCGCCTGTCCCTTTTCCGTGTATGATGTCCACCCGATGTAATCCGGCGACCAAGGCATCGTCGAGGAACCGCTCCACGTGGGCAATAGCCTCATCGCCGAGCATTCCCCGTAGATCGATTTCGTTTTTGCCCTCCGGCGTGTAAAGGGAATGTCCCGATTCCGTCGATGCAGTGGCTTGCGTGGATTTGACCCGCTGCAACGTGTCGATTCGAACTTTCAACTTTGTAGTTCCAATGAGCACGGTCGCAAACGGAGGCTTTAGTTCGACGATTTCTCCTTCTTGCGAAGCATCTTTCGCCCGCACAGCATCGCCGATCTGAAACTCTTGTGAGACTGCACGCGGCTCTTCGACCGTCAATTCCTCAATCTTCCTTTTCATCTGCTGGACACTCTCGCGCGCAGACTGGACAACAGTCTTTTCCGCGGAAGATTCCCGGATTTCTTTCACGGCCCGCTCGATAAGCGACTGGGCTCCGCCGACGATTTCCTTGGCCTCATCGAGGGCCTGCTTCTTCATCGATTGCAGTTCCGTGCGAAGGTCCTTGGTCTTCTTCTCGTAGGCCCCGACCAGCCCGTTGAGCCGGTCGCGTTCCGATGAAACCTGTTGTACCTGCGCCCGATACTCCTGCGACTGCTTTTCCAGTTCGGTGATCAGGTTCTCAAGCTTGATTTTCTGATCTCCAACGAATTCGCGCGCCAGGTTAACCACAGAAATGGGGAGGTCGAGACGTTTCGCAAGCTCGAGGGCGTAGCTGCTTCCTGGAATCCCGAACCGGAAGCGATATGTCGGCGTCAGGGTTTCCTGATCGAACTCCATGGACGCGTTGGAAACTCCATCAGTCTCGTGGGCGAAAGCCTTCAACATCCCATGATGTGTGGTCGCTACAGTGATTGATCCTTTCTTCGTGAGCTCCGTGAGGATGGAAGCAGCCAGTGCGCCTCCCTCTGCGGGGTCCGTCCCAGCTCCGATCTCGTCGACAAGCACCAGACTTCTTTCGTCCGCTCCAACGAGAATGTCCCGCATTCGGAGAAGATGTGAGCTGTAGGTGCTGAGATCGTTTTCTATCGATTGCTCGTCACCGATGTCGACGAACATGCTGTGAAAAACACAGAGTTCGGATTCTGGCGCTGCGGGGATATGCAATCCAGATTGTGCGCAGGCTGCGAGAAGTCCTATGCTCTTCATCGCAACACTCTTCCCCCCTGCGTTGGGCCCGGTGATCACGAGCGTCCGTATGTCGCCACCGAGTTCAAGGTCGAGCGGCACGACCTCCTCCCGTTTGTGGCGCTGCAAAAGAACGGGATGACGGGCTTGAAACAGTCGGATACGGCTCTCATCAGAAATTGCAGGCGGATTGCCCTGGACTTCGATAGAGTACTTCGCTTTGGCAAAAATCAGGTCGAGCACTGCAAGCACGGCGAGTGATGGCTCAAGCTGTGGGCGAATCTCACGGACCTGAGCAGTCAGCATGCCAAGGATGCGGCCGATCTCGCGCTGCTCGCTCAGTTGCAGCTCTGTCAACGAGTTGTTGAGATCCAGCGTTTCGGCAGGTTCGATGAAGACAGTAGCTCCGCTCGCGGAGCTCGAATGAATGAAGCCGGGAACATGGTTCTTGTGCTCCGTTTTCACCGGCACCACCATTCTCCCGTCGCGGGTCGTGATGATCTCCTCCTGAAGGAAGTCTTTTTCAGAGACGCGCTTCAAGATCGATGAGAGCCGCTTGCGCAGAGTCTCCGCTGTGGAGATCATGTCCTGTCGAATGCGGCGGAGGTCCTTGCTGGCGGAATCGCGCATACGACCCTCTTCGTCAATGCACTCGGTGATGTTGTATTCAACAACCTTGTCGGCAAACAGGTCAGCTGCGAGTTCTCCGAGGAGCGGGCACTCGGTGTGCCGTTTCGCGATGAACAGCGAGAGCGTTCGTGAGGCACGAAGGGTTGAGGCAATGTCGAGGAGTTCACGGCTGCTGAGAATATGGTTCTCAATCCCCGCATGCTTGAGTGCGGTGACCACGTTCTTTATGCCATCGAGCGGGGCCATCCCTTCGACAATGAGAATTCCTTTCGCCTCAGAGACTCTGTTCAAGGACTGACGAACGAGAGACGCGTCAATCATCGGCACAACACGTGCCGCGAGCGCGCGCCCGGGATCTGAGGCCGTCAGCTGCTGAAGGCGATCGAGTATTCTATCGAATTCGAGTTTGAGGAGGGCAGTTGAGAATTCAGCCATGAGGGGATCTCAGTCCTCACCGCCGCTGCGAGCGAAGTGTGGAATCTATTTTTGCGGCCTCAGGAGAGACAAGCGACTCGACGTCGCTTTTCTTGAGGGAATCGAGGTCTTTCGTGCCCGCGCCCGTCACATCGCGCATGGTTTCGTTCGCGGATGTCACAGCGGTCGAAAACATGTCCAGAATGCGAGGAGCGATGGAAGCTGCCGTATGATACAGGCGTGAATCCCAGATGGTCTTGCGCGACGGAGGGCCGTTGAGCGTGAGAATGAAAATCATCACGCTGATCACAATCGCACCCTCAACCAGGCCAAGGGGGACGCCAATGATACGATCGATGATGCCGCCAAATTTGTAGTTTCCTGTAAGAAAGCGGTACAGTATTGACTGGAGGAACATGGTGAAGGTGAAAATGAAAAGGAAGGCGGTCATGGGAGCGTTCTCGGGTTGAACATGAAGCTGTTCACGGAAGATCATCCCGACATCATGCATGAGCCACTGTCCGAGGAACATTCCCGCGATTGCCATAACAATCGCAACGAGTTTTCGCGCCGATGCATCCCGAAATCCGAGCGCACCAAAAGCCACCCAAGGCAGCAGCAGAACTACGTCAATAATCATGGTCAGCCCCCCAGTTTTGCTTTCACCAGCTCCTGTACGAGTTTTCCGTCCAACTTGCCTTTCAGCTCCTTCATGGCCAGCGGCATGACCTTTCCGAACTCTTTCGCCGAACTTGCGCCGGTCTCGTTGATGATCCGCTGGATGATGCCGGCTGCCTCTTCGGCTGTAAGCTGCTTCGGAAGATACGAAGAGATGATGTCAAGCTCGATTCGTTCCTGCTGAGCCAGCTCCAATCTGCCTGCTTTTTCGTAGACCTCGATTGCTTCCTTCCGCTTCTTCATTGCAGCCATCAGGACGGCGAGTTCCTCATCCGGTGTGATACCCGCGTCGCCCCCCCTTTTTGTCAGATCGATCATCGACGCGCGCAACAATCGAAGCGTATCGAGACGGGGTTTGTCCCCCGATTTCATCGCTGCCTTGAGGTCGCTGTTGATTTGGTCGTTCAAGCTCATAGTTGTCGCTCTTCTCAAAAAATGAAAAAGGCAAGCGGTCGTCCGGCTTGCCTTGTCATGGTTATGCTGTGTACGTCACCATTTGGATTGTGGTATCTCCCCTGTTCGGTCCTTTTCAAAGTATTCAAATTGTTCAAGAAAATCAACCACGGACATCACCCCCTGCCGAAGCTGGCCACTGAAAGCTTCCGAGGTCGACCATCTGGTCAGTTGGTTGTTAGAACGTCGTCTCCAGCTCTTCGGTCAAGAATCGCCTTTGTGGCATTCATGTATCCTGTATTCGTCTCCACAATAGCATTGTCACGTGCGCCTGGCGCTAGCTGATCCGAAAGCACGGCAGGCATGCAATCGTCTCACTCGGACGTCTCAGAGACGTCAGGCGGAGTGTTGTCGTTGAAAAACCGGAGTCTCATGAACCTGCTGAACTTGAGAAGCGCAACAGCGACGAACAACGCCCCCAGCGCCGCGACGACTGATGATCCTGCAGGGAAATCGAAACTGACTGAAGAATAAATGCCCAGGAATCCTCCAAGCACGCTGATCAACATCGCTATCCCGACAACCACATTCCTGGATTGAGAGAACAGCACAGCTGCCACCGGCGGCACGATCAAGTAGGAGAAGACAGGGATGACTCCTGCGACTCGAACGGCGAACACAATGCAGAGACCAATGCAGAGGTAGAAGAGAAAATTCCACAGGTCGAAGACGCGCATATGCTCGACCTGCCGGTTCTCGAACTGTTCGGTGAGCTCAAAGAACTTTTTTCGAAAAACGAGCTGAACGATACCGATGATGGCGAATACGATGGAGAGCGTAATGATCTGTTCCGTCGTTACCGTGAAAAGGCTGCCAAACAGAACCTCTGAGATGTCCGATTCACCATGCGGTGTTTTCGAGATGAGGAGGACCGTCCCTGCTGAGGCAACCGCATAGACGATGCCGATAATGGCCTCGTGCTTAAGGCGTTTGTCTTTCACTTTGATGAAGGATAGCAGGAACGCTCCAAGCATAGTGAAGACAATCGAAATAAGAGTCTCTTGCCCACCGCCGTTGAAACCCGCGAAAGCCACACCTAACATCGAAATCTGTCCAAGGGCCAAATCGACGAACACAATTCCTCTCCCCACGACGTGGACTCCCATGTAAGAGAGCAGCAATCCTAGAACAGTACTCACGATCAGTGCGTTCACTACGAAACTCTGGCTTAACATTTCACCCATGATTCTTCTCTCCACAATAATATTGATTGAGGGATCTAGCGCAACGCATCAAGAAGTTGTGATACGTTGTAGTCAAAAAGATCGATGTATGATTGGATTTTGTCGTTCGCACCGACGGAGGTCGCCAGCGTAACAACCTTTCCGCCCGTGCTGCGGGCGACGAGGTCGGCTGACTCTGTCGTGAAGTACGGCGAAATAATAATAATCTTGATGTGGTCACGCTTCATTTCGTTGATGACTTTGAGAAGTTGCGAAGGGGATGGTGGAATCCCCGGCTTCGGTTCGAGGAAATCGACAATCTGCAGGCCAAAGCGCTGCTCGAAATACGGCCATTCATTGTGATAGGCAATGATCTTCGTGCCTGCGTAGGGGCGCATCTTCTCAGTCCACTCTTTTATCTTCGCGTCGATAGTCTGATTGAACTTGTTCAGATTCGCCTCAAAGAGCGACCTATGGTCAGGATCGACCCTCACGAGGCCGTCGAAGATGTTTTTCGCAATAGCTTTGCCGTTAACGGGATCGAGCCAGTAGTGCGGATTACCAAAGACGTGGATGTCTCCCTGACCTCGGCTAGCACTCGTCGGTATCTGGAGCAGAGGCACATTCATGGAAGCGTCAACATATCCTTCTCCCCCCTTCTGGATCTTCGAATTCCTCGCGCTATTGAGCAGCGGGGGGACCCAGCCGATTTCCAGATCCAATCCAACCGTCACAAACATGTCTGCTCGAGACAGCTTCAGAATGTAACTTGGCTTGGGATCAACGAAATGAGGATTCTGAAACCCCGTTGCGATCGCAAATACATCGACCTTGTCGCCCCCGATGAGGCGCGCAATACTCTGCATATCAGTCAGCGTCGATACGACCTTGATTTGTCCAACGACTGTTGAGCTCCAGGACAGGCATGAGATCAGGAGGACGAGGAAAATCATAATTCGTTTATTCATCATTTGAGTATATCTCCACAATGTGAAATGAACGCAGTAGTGTCCTTAGTATTGGTGAGCGGCGTGCGATCCGATTCCAAAGATTACCCTGAGAGTAACTCCGTGCGTAGATCGTTCGTAGTTGCGGTCAGTATACTGATATTCGAGTGCCACGATCTGGAATTCAGTTGGCTGGAAGCGGAACAAGAGAGTTCCAGCCACATCCCTCTTCCCTTCGTCATCGGGAGACTGCGTGTAATCATACCGGGCACCGACAAACCACCGTTGAGCGAACTGGTACTCCGCCATCGAATACAGTCCGTGCGTCCGGGCCCGCGTGGTCTCATCCAGTTGCATGTTTGCGAGCAGTAATTCGGTTTGCCATGAGAAAGATTGCAACACGTTGAACTGCACAGGCTTCCATTTGTACGTTACATCTATGCCCCCAAATGTGCTTGTCAAACCAAATTGATTCGGGCCGCTTGCCCCGGAGAATCCTATTTCGAGGGTCGAATTCAGGGTCAGGTCGAAAAAGTTCTTGAGATGTCCGAAATACGAGAGTTGGCTGTCTTCCCCGCGGGCGAGTATTGCGTTTGTCTCAACCCGTCCTGTTTCGAGCGTCAGCTCCTGAAAGAAGTCATAAGGATTTGGAACGAGCCAGCTCAGCGACGCTCCTTCCATGAACATTCCCTCCGAGCTAAAGAACTTCTCAGTGACTTTGGGGAAATCAATAAAACTATATGCATGCGGATGAAGAATATTTATCTTCCCGAATGCAGGCTTGAATTTCCCAAGCGTAACCTGCATCTGGTACGGCAACGAGAGCGATGTCAGAGTTGCGATTTCGAGTCCAGGGGCGAGCTCGCCAGTTTCCAGGTCCTTTCCGTACGAGAACATGATGTCTGCACGGGCATATGGATCCACGACGGAAGATACCTGGATTTCAAGTTGATTGAGGTACATATCGATTTTCCGCTTCCCCATCGTTACATAGGCCGACCGGAAATCACCTATTGCGCTGAGATCAGGATTCGTGCTCAATGATGATCGGGGAGCCGACGGAGCTTGCTGAACCACGGGGCCGACCGGCTGCATCGACCGTTGGATTTGTGTGAGCAGAAGCGAATCTGCAACCGCACTTGAATCCGTCTGCTGTGCGATTGAGCTGACGAATGCAATACAAGACGCAGACAGAACAATGGTGATTTTACGGCAAGATCTCATAGTCACACCTGACGAGGGATGATCCGGTGAATTCGTTGTGCAAGAGTTGAAACGACGAGGCTTTGTTACACAGAAAGCGGCGGAGGTCCCCTGTCAGGTTCGGAGAATTGCATCGCCAACACAGGGATTCTATTGCAGTCGATGTCGCTGACGCGCTGGGCGCAAGCTTCAGGCACTGATGAGGAAAATTCAAAAATGGCAAGCGTTGACAAGACGCGGAGGCACAATAAACACTGCCGGCAGTCTTCAAGAGGTTTGTGATTCTCAATCGAGCCGCAGTCGTGAGATCGAAGAGTCTGGTGCCCATCGGAACTCGTGAGAACATGCTGATGAGAATACTGCATGGAGAGCGATGCCCATAAATGGACGGCGACTATCAAGACTACTGCGCATTGCCGACGTAAGGTCTTCATTCTCCAACTCAATCTAGCCACCTCGCGAGAGAGATGCAAGAATTCTCAATTATTGCATTTTTGGCAGGCAACCGCTATCTTATAATAGTTCAACAAATTGGCGGGTTACTCCATGCAAACCATTCTCCTGGCTGTATGGTTCCTCATTCTTGGAACTCAACTTCAAGCTCAGAGCTCTGCACCGGCTGAGGGATCGAAAGCACCTGAATTCGCACTTCCCTATGCAACTAGGGACTCCATTGCAAAGGACTCTTTGAAGCTTTCTGACTTTGCCGGCAAGAGAGCGGTTATCCTGGCCTTCTATCCGGCTGACTGGAGCACGGGGTGCACGAAGGAGGTCTGCACCATGAGAGACAACTTCGATGCACTTGCCGGCCTTGACGCTGAAGTCCTCGCCATCAGCGGAGACTACGTGTGGTCTCATCACGAATGGGCGAAGTTCCACAACCTGCCGTTCAGACTTCTCAGCGACCATTCGCACGCTGTGGCGAAACTCTATGGTAGTTTCAACGATAAGACATACTATAATCGGCGTACGGTTTTCGTGGTGGATAAAGAAGGGACTATCGTGTACGAGAACTTGAAGTACAGCGTTGCCGACCTCCAGGATTTTGAAAAACTAAAGTCTGCTCTTGTTGCGATCAAATAGTCGCCTCCCCGCTGGTTTCAACTCATGGATACAATCTCTGCATGAGACCCAAGAGAGTACCTCCTGCCTGTAAGGGTGTCTCTTTCACGTAGTTCATAAGGCTCAGGTAACGGATATGTCACGATTTGGGATGTACTGTATTGCAGCACTTTCTATTGTGTCTGTGGCGATTGCCTCGGGTCCCGATTCACTGCGTCCTTCGAACGAAAAACACCTTCGCAACATACGTCAGCTCACATTCGGCGGAACCAACGCTGAAGCGTACTTCTCCTTCGACGGTCAGAAGTTGATCTTTCAATCAACGCGTCCCCCCTACACTTGCGATCAAATGTTTACGATGAAGATCGATGGATCATCTCAGCAACTTGTGAGCACGGGCAAGGGCAGAACGACGTGCGGGTATTTTCTCCCTGGTGACGAAACAATCCTGTATGCTTCAACGCACGGGGCAAGCGCCAATTGTCCCCCCTCTCCGGACAAGTCAAAAGGATATGTCTGGGGGGTCTTCAACGATTACGACATCTATGTGGCGAACGCCGATGGCTCCGGATTGAAAACCCTTTTTGCCAGCCCTGGATACGACGCTGAAGCGACGGTCTCGCCCACGGGAGACAAGATCGTGTTCACATCTTCACGCGTTGGGGACCTGGAATTGTACACGATGAACCTTGACGGTTCGCACTTGAAGCGGATCACTCACGACATTGGATACGACGGAGGGGCGTTTTTCTCCTGGGATGGCAAGAAGATCGTCTATCGCGGCAATCATCCAACCAAGGTAAAAGAAATCGCTGAGTATAAATCACTTCTCGCAGAACAGCTTGTGAAGCCCGGAAAAATGGAGATCTTTGTGTGCGCAGCTGACGGGAAAAACCGCAAGCAGTTGACGCACAACAACGCCGCAAATTTCGCCCCTTTCTTCCTACCTGGTGACAAACGAATTATCTTCGCCTCCAATATGAAGGATCCGGGAGGAAGGTTCTTCGATCTGTTCGTCATGAATGCCGATGGATCCGGACTGGAGCAGGTTACATCCGAAGGTCATTTCAATGCGTTCTCAGTTTTCTCAAGGGACGGAAAGAAGGTCGCGTTTGTGTCGGATCGGAACGCGACGGGGCGCTATGAGTTTAATGTTTTTGTCGCCGACTGGGTTGATTGAGGCAGTTTCGGGCATTGCGGCTGGGTGGTAGATTGATTCTGTAATCTCCACCAATCCGGGCCGTTGACAGAGGAATGCAGCGCGGACATGAGGCTCAAGAACAAGAAAATAGTCATTACAGGTGGTTCGAAAGGGCTTGGCCGCGCACTAGCGTTCAGATTTGCTGCAGAGGGAGCCCGTCTGGCACTCTGCGCCAGATCGACCGACTTGCTCCAGAGAGCTGAACTCGAACTATCCTTGATAGGACCTCCCCCAATCGCCTTGGGCTGCGACATCACCGACCACGAGCAGGTGGAACGTTTTGCTTCAGTGGTTCTGGAAACATTTGGGTCGATTGACGTACTCGTGAATAACGCTGCTCAGCTGGGTCCACGAATCGATCTCTCGGAATGGACACCCGCAACGTGGAATCGAATTATCGACGTCAACGTCAACGGACTCTTTTCTGTCACAAGGGCCTTTCTGCCATCAATGCTGAAACAGGGATCTGGCTCCATTATCAACGTGAGTTCGTCGGTCGGGAAAAAAGGGCGTCAACGTTGGGGAGCCTATGCAGCATCGAAGTTCGCTCTCGAGGGGTTCACGCAAACGCTTGCAGACGAGGTCAGGACCAGCCGCATTCGAGTGAACTCGGTCAATCCCGGACCGATGGACACCGATATGCGCCACGCGGCGTACCCTGACGAGGACCGATCCAGACTCAAGCCGCCTTCGGAAGTTCTCGAGGCATTCGTCTACCTGGCCTCCGATGAGTCCCGGAGTGTAACCGGGCAGTATTTTGATGCACAGGACTTTAACAAAAACAAAAAGGAGTCTTCATGAAACTATTGCTTCGAGTAACTTCCCTCGCGTTGATTCTTCTATTCGGGTTTAAGGTTGGAGTCTTAGCGCAAACAAGTAAAGAGATTACAGCCGCCGAGCTTACAAAGCACGTCAAGTTTCTTTCATCTGATGATCTCCAGGGACGCAAGACCGGCTCGAAGGGAGCCGAAGCTGCAGCACAATACATCGCACGGGAGTTTCAATCTTACGGCCTCAAGCCGGTCGGGCCAAACGGCTCATTCTTTCAGGATTTCGAGTTTGTTTCTGGAGTGAAGCTTGGTGATGGCAACAGTCTGGCGTTCGAGATCTCAGGCAAAGCTACCTCATTACTGCTCGACAAGGAGTTTCGCCCGCTAGGGTTTTCCTCGAGCGAAACGTTCGCAGGTCCTGTTGTCTTCCTCGGTTACGGTATTTCGGATACAGCAAAAAAGTATGATGACTACGCCAGTCTCGATATTAAGGGGAAGGCTGTCATGGTGCTCCGAAACGCCCCGCCGGCTGATTCCACGCGCGATTTGGGTCAATATGCCAGCCTGCGCTACAAAGCATCGAAGGCGCGGGAGCTGGGTGCCAGAGTCCTTTTCGTGGTAACCGGGCCCGAGGATTCGGAGACAGACGACCTGATAAAGCTGAGTTACGACAATGCGTCTGGGAATGCTGGCCTTCCTGCTATAAACATAACCAGGAAAACTGCCGACCTCATGCTGGCCGATGCCGGCAAGACGATCAAGGATTTGCAGAAGGCGATCCATCAATCGAAGGCACCGAAGTCAGTTGACCTTCCTCACGTCTTCGTGCGCGCCAAAACGGATATCAAGGAAATTCGAGAAACCGCTCGTAATGTCGTTGGATATCTTGAGGGAAGTGACCCAGAGCTAAAGAATCAGATGATTATCATTGGCGCACATTATGATCACCTTGGTATGGGAGGCGAGGGCTCTGGTTCGCTCAAAATTGACACCGTGGCAATCCATCACGGAGCTGATGACAACGCCTCGGGTACGGCAGGAGTGCTGGAGCTTGCCCAGGCATTCTCAGCAATGAAGACTTCACTGAAGAGAAGCATGCTCTTTATCTCATTCGCCGGCGAGGAGCTTGGACTGCTCGGATCAGCCTATTACGCCAACCATCCCCTGCTTCCGTTGGATCGAGCGGTGGCAATGATCAACATGGATATGATTGGCCGACTGAATAACCGCGTATTGATTGTTTACGGGGTAGGCACTTCAGCGGGGTTTGAAGATCTGGTGAAGAAGCACAACCAGGACTCAGCGTTCGTGTTGAAATTGAACAAGGACGGCTACGGTCCCAGCGACCACGCTTCGTTCTATGGAAAACAAATCCCTGTGTTCCATTTCTTTACTGACATTCATTCCGATTATCACCGCCCCTCTGATACCTTTGACAAGTTGAATTATCAGGGTGAAGAGAAGGTGGTACGATATATCGAGCGGATAGCCGAAGAACTCGATCAATCTGTCGATCGCCCACGATATATTGCTGTGGAGGCTCCTCGTCAAGCCACTGCTGGCAGGAGCACACGAGTGTATATGGGTACTATCCCGGATTTTGGCGAGCAGGTGCAGGGTATGAAGATTTCCGGAGTGCGTGAAGGGAGCCCCGCAGCCAAAGCCGGCATGACCGGCGGGGATATCATCATCAAGTTCGGCAAAGTCGACGTCAAGAGCCTCTACGACTTCACCTACGCTCTTGGCGAGTACAAACCGGGAGACGAAGTAGATGTCGTGATCAAACGGGGTGCCGAAACCAAGTCTGTGAAGGTCAAGCTGGAAAAACGAAACTAGGAAGGCGGGAACGTCACAAGAGAATGCGTGACCGCTGCACCGCTGCTCCTCGGCAGAATCGATGTGGCGGTCACTCTTGCTTTAGTCAACTTCGGTGAGTGTCGTGTACTTTGCTTTTCCCTCTTTCAGAAAACTCTCGAGCCGGCTCACCAATTCCTCGCTTTTTTCGTCGAGATCATTGTCCAGAGCGTCGTATTCCTCAAGTGAACTGCAAACAAACTCCTCAACGAAGGAGTTCTTCTTCCCTTTTTGCTCAAACACCGAGTAATTCTTCTTTCTCACTACAGAGAAGTGAGCCTTCAGCTCCTTCATCAAGGCAAGGTATTGGTCACGCTTCTCAGGATCGATGTCGTAGGATATCTGTAACAAGACTTTCGGCATAGCTGCGCTCTCCGTAATATGATACGTGGTCTCTTACTCGAAATCTCTCAAGGCGTCCCGCACTTCCTGCTCGTTCATACCAAAATAGTGACCGAGTTCATGAAACAGCACCTCAACGATGCGTCGTTCAATCTCCTGCTCGGTCGAACACGTTTGCTCGATGTTCTTCTGGTACAGGCTTATTTTGTCCGGCCCAACCGGGTACATTCCATATGAAGTGCCCCGATGCGGAAGCGGTACACCCTGGTAGAGGCCGAGCAAGGTGAACTTCCCAGCCCGTGTCCTCGCCAACGCGTCGCCGGAAGGATAATCCTCGACGACGATCTGAACATTTTCGATTTTGTGCTTGAATGCATCCGGAAGACTGTCGAATGCATGCTGGGCAATCTCCTCAAACTGCTCTCTCGTCACCCATCCCCTTCCTCTCCGTCACACGAGATCAATGAGGCCAAACTGTTGAGCGAGCAGCAAGAGTCCGCCAAGAAACACGACGAACGCTCCCAGGACCGCAATGACTGATTTGAATACGTTGATTCTCTGTGATACGTGCGTGCCGAGAACTGCCAGCGCGATACTCCAAACGCAAACCAGGCCGTCAAACCCGATCAGGATCATGAAGGAAACGGGTTTGAGGGTGTACGGATGAGGGTTTGACGTGAAGAGATACATGCCGAACGTCAACAATTCAATCGGGAGCACAAGGAACAGAGAAAGTGCGATGGGAGTAAGAGAATACCCGATTACTCCGAGGGACGTTCGAAAGCCTGTCGTTCCCCCAAGAATAGTAACAAATGCAAAGTAAATACCCGTGACGATGAAGGCCGATGCCAGCCCGAGGATTATTCCGATCCCAACAGCAGCAGGGATAAGGTCGATGAGCGAAATGAATCGGGTCCCGAGCCGGAAGAACCAGAAGGCCGTAAAGGAGAGGCTGATGCCAAAGAGCGAGAAAAGAAACAGGGCGTAATTCTTGTGATCTGCGATCGTGATGGTCCGAAATGCCTTTCGGGGGGATTCGAGAACCTTCCAGCCGATATCAAAGAGATCCAGGTTTGGCACGCGGTTCTGGAGAAAAGCCTTACATTTTGCGCAAGTGATCGCAAAATCGTCGTTTTCCTCAAGACAGACAGTGCATTTCAACATTTCAACCTGGCTCATTTCTTGAAGAATTTATGAAGATTGGTCCTAGGAAGCAACGCTTTTCTGGGTTTTTCGCGTCCAGGTACTGGAATTCTCTTCAGGCGATCGGCTCGAACTTCGCCGTGAAATGTCGAAGGGCAGGTGCCTCCTCAGTGATTCGAAGCCCCCGAAGCGATTTCCGTCGTTCAAAGACATCGAGCACAACCTCTATGACATAGTCGATGTGGCTCTGTGTATAGACCCTCCTCGGGATCGCCAGGCGAACGAGTTCCATAGGAGGGGACAACAACGCCCCCTGTGCATCATATTTTCCGAACATCACGCTTCCAATCTCCACGGAGCGAATCCCCCCTGCCCGATACAGTTCACACACGATAGCCTGACCAGGGTACTGGCTGGGTGGAATGTGCGGAGCAAATCGCTTCGCATCGAGATAGATGGCATGTCCGCCGGGAGGTTCGACGATCGGGACGCCTCCTTTGACGATTCTCTCCCCCAGGTATTCGACAGATCGGAGGCGATACGTCAGATAATGCTCATCGAGAATTTCTTCAAGACCCTGCGCAATAGCTTCGAGGTCACGGCCCGCGAGGCCTCCATAGGTCGTGAAACCTTCCGTGACGATGAGGAGATTTCGTGCATTCATTGCAAGCACGTCGTCATTGAGTGCCAGAAACCCACCCATGTTCACGAATGCATCCTTCTTCGCGCTCATCGTGCATCCGTCAGCATAGGAGAACATCTCCCGGGCTATTTCTTCGGCTGTCTTCCCGGCATAACCGGGCTCACGCTTCTTGATGAAGAATGCATTCTCAGCGAACCTACACGCGTCGAGGAAGAGTGGAATTCCGAACTTCAGAAGCAGCTGCTTCGTCTCCCGAATGTTGGCCATGGAAACCGGTTGTCCGCTTCCTGAGTTGTTCGTGATCGTTATCATGCAAAGGGGAATGTTCTCTGCCCCCGTGGTTCGAATAAACGCTTCCAGAGCCGGTATGTTCATGTTTCCCTTGAAGTCAGCGATGAGGCCTGGTTTCTTCCCCTCTTCCGTCGGAAGATCCACCGCTTCGGCACCTGAGAACTCAACATTGGCGCGCGTCGTGTCAAAATGCGTATTGTTGGGAATATACTTTCCCTGCTTCCCGACGATCGTGAACAGAATCTTCTCCGCAGCTCTCCCCTGGTGCGTCGGCATGACGTGCTTGAATCCGGTGAGCTTCTTCACTGTTGCTTCAAAACGGAAGAAACTTCTGGACCCGGCATACGCTTCGTCACCATCCATGATACCGGCCCATTGTTTCGCGCTCATCGCGGACGTCCCGCTGTCCGTCAGCAAGTCGATGAGGACATCGTCAGCGCGAATAAGAAATGGGTTGTAAAACGCATCGCGGAGAATCTTCTCCCGCTCTGCCGGAGTTGTGAAGCGGATGGGTTCGACGGACTTGATCTTGAAGGGTTCGATAATCGTTTTCATGGCGAGGTTCCGTTCAATCTCTCAACAATAATATCCAGCGTGTGATACCTCTGAGTGGCTTCGACAATCCCACGTACAGCCGCTCTCGTGATGCCCGTCTGGTCGACCACGCGACGCGGGTTCCTCAACACCGACGATGTCATACAGCCTGGAAACTTCGAGGTCGGTTTATCTGCGTGCGCGAAGGAAATGATGCAGCTGACGGTGACGAGAATACGGATGCGGGCATCCCTGGGTAAGAGGCGCATACGCGCTGAAACAGTGTGACTCTTGTACGCGAGGCACCATCACAGAGATTCTATTCTGCGTCGTATTGAATGATTGAGAACACATCATACGACCCAAGCTGCGCCCGTCCCTTGAGAAATCCCAGTTCGATGAGAAACGAGAGGCCAGCAATAGAACCCTCGAGTTTTTCGACAAGCTTACAGGCCGCAGCGACTGTCCCCCCCGTTGCAAGCAAATCATCATGAATCAGAACCCGCTCGCCCGGGGTGATCGCATCCTGATGAATTTCGATTATATCGGTTCCGTACTCCAGTGCATAACTTTGTCCGATGGTCGGGGCAGGGAGCTTCCCCTTTTTTCTGATTGGGACAAATCCTGCCTTCAACCTGAGCGCGAGCGCCGCCCCCAGGATGAATCCACGGGATTCGATGCAGACAACTTTTGAGATCTTGTCTTCCTTGTAACGGGAGTGGAGCACGTCGACGGCCCGCTGAAAGGCCTCTGCATCTTTGAGCAGTGTGGTGATATCACGAAACATGATCCCGGGCTTGGGAAAATCGGGCACAGTGCGAATGCAGGAAGCGAGGGTGCGCAAGTCAGATTTCATGGCGGAGCACTACGCGATGTGAAAGGATTACCACTTGACCGGTTCTTTTTTCAGAAACGCATCGATACCCTTCTTGCAGTCCTCAGTCATCCGTGTCAGGGCATTCAGATTCGCTGCATAGCTGAGGGCGTCGGAAACGGACATTCCATGAATTCGGGAAAACAATTCCTTGATCAGGCCAAGAGAGGAAGAGCTGCAGTTCTTCGCGAGTTCCAGGGCGAGGTTTTCCCCAAAATGGTCGATGTCCGTCTCGGGCACGACGTAGTTCACGAGACCCATCCGGTACGCTTCTTCAGCCGGGATGACATTGCCCCGAAGCGTGAGCTCGCGCGCCCTCCCCTCTCCTACCCTTCGAACGAGAAAGAAGAGAACGATCGCGGGTATGAAACCTGTTTTGACTTCGGTGTATCCGAAACGTGCGGTTTCTTTCGACGCGACGACGAGATCACAAACAGTAGCCAGTCCGCAGCCACCAGCGACGGCGTGCCCCTGCACGACGGCGACGACCGGTTTCCGCTGAGTATAAATCTGCAGGAACAGCTTCATCAGATTGTTAGAGTCTTCCTGGTTCTGATTGAAATCGTATTTCATGATGCGCTGCATATAGGCCAGGTCAGCTCCGGCACAGAAGGACTCCCCCTCACCCTTCAGAAGGATGACCTTGACCTCCGCATCGCGTTGGGCAGTTTGAAACGCGGAAATGAGCTCGGTGATCATCAGGTCATCGAGTGCATTGTGCTTGTCAGGTCTGCTCAGCGTAATTGTGCAGACACGCTGGTCATTACGGTATTTGATACGGGTGTAGTCCATGGTGTTTGCCTTGAGATGAAATTACCAAGAAGGCGTCTGAAATGCAAGGAAACCCGGAGAAACGTCGAAGGTCCCGGCGAACGATCCGGGACCTTCGAGAAGTACGGCAAGCGACATCAACCGATAACTACGCGTCGTAGTAGAGAAGAAACTCATAGGGATGAGGTCGGAGAGCCATGGGTTCGATTTCCTTCTCCGTCTTGTAGTCAACCCATGTATCGATGACGTCTTCGGAGAACACGTCGCCGCGCAGGAGGAACTCGTGATCATTGCGGAGCGCCTCGAGAGATTCCGCCAGCGAGCCGGGTGTCGAGGGGACGTCGCGCAACTGTTCCCGCGTCATGTCATAGATGTCCTTGTCCAACGGCTTTCCCGGATCGATTTTGTTAATGATGCCATCCAGTCCTGCCATCAGCAGGGCCGCAAAACCGATGTAGGGATTGCACGTGGGGTCCGGGCAGCGAAACTCGACCCGCTTCGCCTTCGGATTGGTAGAGTACATTGGGATGCGGACGGAAGCAGAGCGATTGCGCTGCGAATAGGCCAGGTTCACCGGTGCTTCAAAACCGGGCACGAGACGCTTATATGAATTCGTCGTCGGGTTGGTGAAGGCGCAGAGCGCGGGTGCATGCTTGAGAAGCCCCCCGATGTAGTACATTGCCATTTCGCTGAGACCGGCATACCCATTGCCAGCGAAGAGTGGTTTTCCGGCTTTCCAGAGGCTCTGGTGGACGTGCATGCCCGAACCATTGTCTCCAAAGATCGGCTTCGGCATGAAGGTGACGGTTTTCCCGTGCTTCTTGGCAACGTTTTTCGTCACGTATTTGAACAAGAGGTAGTTGTCTGCCATTTTCGTGAGCGTGTCGCGACGCATGTCAATTTCAGTCTGTCCTGCCGTCGCAACTTCGTGATGATGTACCTCAATCGGTATTCCCACCCCTTCGAGCGTCAGCGCCATCTCGGACCTGATGTCCTGCAAGCTGTCAATGGGAGCAGCCGGGAAATATCCTTCCTTGAAGCGAGGCTTGTGGCCGAGATTCTGTTCTTCGTTCGATCCGCTGTTCCAGAACCCCTCCTCCGAATCGAGATAGTAGTACCCAAAGTTATGAGATTGATCGAAACGGACATGGTCCAGAATGAAGAACTCCGGTTCAGGTCCGAACAATGCCGTATCCGCGAGGCCAGTGGTTTTGAGATACGCCTCAGCCTTCTTGGCAATGTGGCGAGGATCTCGTGAATAGCTCTCGTGCGTGATCGGATCAGCAATATCGCAAACGAGGCTTAGTGTCGGCACCGTGTTGAACGGGTCGAGGAAAGCTGATGTAGGATCTGGAAAGAGCAGCATGTCGCTCTCGTGAATCTTCTGGAATCCCCGGATGCTGGATCCATCGAAGCCAATCCCTTGTTCAAAGATCTCGCCGGAAAACTCTCTGGCTGTGACTGAGAAGTGTTGCCATTGCCCTATCAGGTCGGTGAATTTCAGATCGATGATCCTGACACCATTGTCCTTGATCATCTTCAAGACCTTGTCCACGCCTGAGATCGCTTTTGCCTTTGTGGCCATAAGACTCCTAGTGGGTTAGATGTTTTGTTATTTGTTTAGATGAATTTTGATGGCACTCGTTTCCTTTGGAGTTGACAGAACAACGCTCGTTGTCGTTTTCACGACTCCTGACCAGGATTGGATCTTCGCAAGAAGTTTTTCCAGACTGGTGGTGTTTTCGGTACGGATTTTAAGAAGATGGGTTCCCTCTCCCGTTATGGCATGACACTCGAGGATGTCGTCCACCGAGCTGATATGGTCGACAAACGAGTTGTAGTGCTTTGATGAGTCTACTGTCGCGAGAACAAACGCAGTAATGTCTTTGCCGAGCATTTGATAGTCCAACTTGGCGAAGTAGCCGCTAATGATGCCTGCCTCCTCCAGTTTCCGGAGGCGCTCGCTGACCGACGGAAGCGAAAGACCCACGCGTTCTGCGAGATCATTTCTTCTCATCCGCCCCTGTTTCTGAATGATTTCGAGGATTTTTTGATCGATATCGTCGAGCATATCAGAACCGTAGTTATTTAGGAATAGACGGGATTGGCTTTACTAAATAAGATCAAATAGCGGTCTTGCCTACAAATATAAGGTACCGCTTCCTCCAAGTCAAGCCTTTTCACAAAGAAAAAGCCCAGCCACATTCGTGACTGGGCTTTGGAAGAATGAATAGGTCGGTGAGGAACAAGGTCGGGGGGCTTCAGGTCCTTTTCTTGGGACCTGCCTGGCAGGCGGAGCGAAGATCTGTGATTGCGTTCTTGATGTCCGGGGCACGGAAGATTGAGGTGCCGGCGACAAGGACGTCGGCCCCGGCTTCGGTGACGAGAGGGCCGGTGGTTAGATCGATTCCGCCATCGACTTCCAACCTGATATCTCTGCCTGACTCGCGGATCATATCGCTGGTTTCACGTAGTTTCCGCAATGTTCCCTTGATAAATGCCTGTCCGCCGTACCCTGGATTCACGGACATGATAAGGATAAGGTCCACGTCCCCCATGATTTCCTCAAGCGTTGAACACGGAGTAGCAGGGTTAATCGAGACACCGGCTTTGGCACCGAGCGATTTGATATGCGCTATCGTGCGGTGCAGGTGCGCGCAGCCTTCCTGGTGTACCGTAATGTGGTCGGATCCGGCTTTGCGGAAGGCCTCGACATGCTTGTCAGGGTCAACGATCATTAAATGCGTGTCGAGAGGGAGCGTTGTTGATCGGCGAACTGCCTCAACGATAAACGGGCCAATAGTGATGTTAGGAACGAAGCGACCATCCATCACATCAAGGTGTATCCAGTCGGCGCCGCCTGTCTCGGCCTGTCGAACTTGATCACCTAGGCGGGAAAAATCGGCGGCTAGTACTGACGGTGCAATTCTGAGCATGTGTTCCAATCAGTTTTGGAGATCGCTGGACTTTTCGCCTTTTTGGGCAACGACAAGATCGATGGCCTGTCCTGCCGGCACCAATTGCCCTGCTTTGGGGAACTGCTCAATGACGGTGTTGGGGAGAAGATCGGCGTTTACTTGATATGTGATATTGCCCACGCGTAGACCGGCCTGGATGACGATTCGCTCGGCTTCAGAAAATGTCTTTTTGAGAATGTCAGGTACCGGTACCTGATCAGCGTTCTTTCCCTGGCTGACTGTAACATTGATGACTTTTCCGCTGGGCACCTTTGAGCTTTGCGGCGTGTCCTGATCGATAATGGTCCCCTGAGGGTATTCTTCAGAAACCTGATATGCAGTAGAGCCCATCACCAAACTCACCCGCTCGAGCGAAAATGTCGCGTCTCGAAGGCTCTGGCCTCGCAAGGAAGGAACTACAACAAGGGGCTCCCCTCCGCTCACCGTCAGATACACTCCTCGCCCGAACTTCACTTCCACTCCTGAAGCGGGGTTCTGAACAACCACAATCCCTTCAGGATATTGCTTGTCGGTTCGAACGCCCGCCTTCTTCCCTGGCAACCCTGCCTCGGTCAACAGCTTGAGAGCCTCATCCACCGTCTGGCCCACGACATTCGGGACCGTCGTCATTTTGCCCCGTTGAACGTACGAAGGCATTACGATGTTGTTGAAAATATAGAATACGATCAGAAACACCGCAATTGCGAGGGCGGGAGTCCGAAAGTCTTTTGGTTTTAGTCTCTTCCAGGATTTCATATTATCCTCATCAAAAATATAGAGAATCTTCGTCAGAGTTACAAGACACCATGACTCGACGATCTGGCACAGGAAAGAACGGCCCAAACGCGGTCTTGTACTCCTTCAGGATAAGGCGATGTACTCCCAGCCAATCCCCCGGCGTGGTTCTGTCCAGATTCTTCCACTCCTGCTCCTCCCCTACTTTTGCCAGTAAGGATCGGCAGTCCTGGTTCTATCTTCCGACGCAGACGTTCATGCTTGTCTCCGCCCATTTCTCGAAACTGGTTTCACAGCGAGAGCGGTAAAGAAAAAGAAACTTCTTTTCGAGACGCTCATCATCATTGAACTGCTGCAAGTCTGACCTCACATCGTGCGCACCCGTTTCTCGGGCAGCCAACCCGGATCTTGCTTTCCGGCAGTAGAAGAATCGTTCCACCGCCATTCGATCAATTGCATTTCACTCCAATCTTGTCTATATTTTCTCGGCTTTCCTGAGTGTGGGAAAATTCATAGTTATCGCTCAACACAACGACGAGGCGAGTAAAGAAACGTGCGAACTGAACACAAAAAGCTCGTACAGATAGCGCTCGCGGCCAAGAAAAGGGCGCACGCTCCATATTCCCGATTTCACGTGGGAGCAGCACTCCTCTCTTCGAGCGGCAAGATCTACAGCGGCTGCAATGTTGAGATCAGTACATACGCGTTGACAATCTGCGCCGAGCGTACAGCGATCTTCAAGGCGATATCAGAAGGAGATGTGCATTTCAAGGCGATCGCGGTCGTATCTGATGATCCGGGCTATACTCCCCCATGCGGAGCATGCCGGCAAGTTTTGATGGATCTCGCCGGCAACATCGACTTTCTGATGGTAAACGGAAAAGGCAGTGTGAAAGTGTTGAAAATGCGAGAGCTCCTTCCCCATGCATTCGGCAAAAAGAACCTCGATCGAACAAGAAAAAAGAGCAGGTAGTCTATGGATACGTCGGAGCTTCACAGCGTCCCACGCAATACTGGCTGGATCGAAGTGGTCTGCGGCTGTATGTTCAGCGGGAAGACTGAGGAGTTGATTCGCCGTTCGAGGAGGGCAGAAATTGCGAAGCAACGAGTGGCCATCTTCAAACCAAGGATCGACAATCGTTACAGCGCACAGCACATTGTCTCTCATAGTGAACAATCGCTGACTTCAATCGTCGTGGACGATGCCTCGGAGATTCTCGAACAAAGCAAAGATGCACAGGTTATTGGTATCGATGAGGGTCAGTTTTTCAAGTTGAACCTTGTAGAGGTGTGCGAAACTCTGGCAAATCAGGGGAAGCGGGTCATCGTCGCCGGACTCGATCAGGATTACAGAGGGAAACCGTTTGAACCTATGCCGCAACTCCTCGCTGTCGCTGAGTACATCACAAAGACGCTGGCCATATGCGTCGTTTGCGGAAATCCGGCGGATCGAACTCAGCGCAAGACGCAACAGGCAGACCGGGTTGTGGTCGGCGCCAAAGACATCTATGAGGCGCGCTGCCGCCATTGTTTCGAGCCACCCATCGACTGATTCGATATTCCGCACATGGTCCGGACAGCAGAGAAGAATCTGTGCAAGCAAGAGATGCAGGTCAGTATGAGAGGATGGTGGGATTGACAGATAACTCAAAGCTGGATAAAGCTGTCGACTACTTGACCTCGCGTATCACGCAAAGGCCTGCTGTTGCAGTTGTACTAGGATCCGGGTTGGGTGACTTCGCCGAAAACGTTGTCGATCCGATCGAATTCAAATCCAGCTCCATTCCTGCCTATCCCACTTCGAGCGTCTCAGGCCATGATGGCAGCCTTGTATTCGGAAAACTCAGGAGCAATTCAGAAGAATCCCCTCCCTTGCTCATTTTCAAAGGCCGAGTTCATTTCTACGAGTCGGGAGATCTCAAAACGACGACATTTCCAATTTCCGTGGCGGCCGCACTCGGCGCGCGATACCTCCTGGCTACGAATGCAGCCGGCGGGATCAACCCCGAGTTTTCAGAGGGGGACTTGATGCTCATCGAGGATTACATCAATTTCTCTTTTCTCGATCCTCATCATTCAAATCAAACATCGCTCTCAACTCCTTTTCATACAAAGCCTTCCCTCCTATTGGATAAACATGTATCCGAGTGCATTCTGGGCGCCGCTTCAGCCTTGAACATCCTGCTGCGTCGTGGTACATATTGTTGGTTACAGGGGCCGTCCTATGAGACGAAAGCCGAGATTGAGATGCTGCATCGACTAGGGGCGGATGCTGTAGGTATGTCGACAGTCCCGGAAATGGTACTCGCATCTGAGCTGGGGATGAAAGTTGGCGCGATTTCGCTGATTTCGAACATGGCGGCTGGATTAGCAGTTGGCCGCCTGTCTCACGAAGAAGTTGCAGAAACTGGAGCAAGGGTAAAGGGAGTGTTTAAATCGCTTCTCGAAGAAACAATTTTCCGAATAAAGGACTGATAGCCCCAACGACCATGGCCTACGATCACAGTAACGGTATAGAATTCCGGGAAATGCAATCCGGCGGAGGCGCTTTCTCCTCCCTGTTCGTCGATTATCTCGGCGATTTTCGAAGTGTGGAGAAATTCTACGGTGGAGATTTCCGGAATGAAGCTCACTGGAAGACTCTTCTTCGAAAGGTCTCCGAACGTCCCATCGATAGGTCCTCTCTCGTCCAGATCCTGGGAACGCAGAACCGCAATTTCCATTGCGGCGTTCGAACGCTCGCAAACATCGATGCCCTTTTGAATGACAACACCGTGGCAGTCGTGACCGGACAGCAAGTCGGTCTATTTACTGGCCCCGTCTACACCATACTGAAGACGCTCACCACACTGAAGCTTGTCGAAAGCCTGTCTCAGCAATATCCTGAATACAACTTTGTGCCGGTGTTTTGGCTTGAGGGTGAAGATCACGATATCGCAGAGGTGAATTCGATCAAAGTGCTCTCCGTCTCGAATGACATCCAGGAATTTCGATACGAGATGAAGCGAGCCTCCGACGATCAAAACCTGGGCGCGGTGGGCAAGATTGAGTTTGACGAATCCATAGATTCCATCTTCGATAATCTCGAGCAATCACTGATACAGACTGAGTTTAAATCTAAAGTCCTCGAGCTCTTTCGAATGGCTTATCAAAAGGGCATGACATTCAACAGGGCCTTCGTCCACCTTATGAATGTTCTTCTGGAAAATTCCGGACTGGTGTTCCTCGATCCGAACGACAATGAAGTCAAGAAACTGCTCGCTCCCCTTTTCCAGCGCGAGCTTGCCGAGACACCGAAGTTCTGCCAACTCGTCATAGATCAAAGTGCGGAACTTGAGAAGCAGTACCATGCCCAGATCAAGCCAAAATCTCTGAACCTGTTCTTCTTCCATCATGGCGGCCGGTATTTGCTTGAGCCGCGACCTGACGGATACTCCTTGAAAGGAACACGCCAACATCTGACGAAAGAGTTCGTGACTGAGGCTGCGAAACAAACCCCGCAGCTTTTCAGTCCTAACGTGGTCCTTCGCCCCATTTGCCAGGACTGGCTTCTCCCAACGCTTGCGTACGTCGCAGGTCCGGCAGAAGTCGCGTATTTCGGCCAACTTAGGTCACTCTACGAAGCCGTCAACATTCCCATGCCGATCATTTACCCGCGGGCGAGCGCCACGATCCTTGAGGAAAAAGCAGACAAGGTCCTCGAGCGATTTTCAATCTCTCTCGTGGACATCTACCGTGATGTTGAGATCGTGAAGGAAAAAGTTGCAGCTCAGGTATCGGATTTGAATCTGGACGAGGTATTTGGAGGTACGTTTGCCTCGGTTCAGGAGGCGTTTGAGGGGATAGCGCAGGTCCTGCAGAGAATTGATCCGACACTCAACGGGGCGCTTGAGAATGTCAGTCGAAAGACAACCGTGAATATCGAAGGACTCAAAGAACGTGCAGTTGCCGCACAGAAGCGGCAGCACGAAGTATCCTTGCGGCAAATCGACAAAGTATCAAACCTGGTTTTCCCGCAAGGAAACTACCAGGAGCGTGAACTCAACGTAGTCTATTTCCTGAATAAATACGGACCAGAGTTCCTGCGCTGGCTCTACGGAGAGCTCAAGATCGATCTATTCAAGCACCAGGTGATTCGCCTGTAGAGACCGTCCCGAGTAGAAAGTCCCTATTGGATGGTCTTCTCTGTTTCCCGATCAAAGAAATGGGCACGACCCATATCGAAGAAGAGATCCAGAGGTTTGCCCACGGCAGGTTCCTTCGTAGTCGTAACACGCGCGACGAATTGCGGACCGTCTTTCCGAGTTGAAAAATACACGTACGTCTCATTCCCCATCGGCTCCACCACCTCAACGGTTACCTTTGCCTTCGTCCGTGATCCACTTGCTGCGGCAGAACCCGCGATGGATATTTGTTCCGGTCGGAGCCCGAGTATCAAATCCTTCCCAA
The DNA here is from genome assembly GCA_026390595.1 of Ignavibacteriales bacterium. Classification (NCBI taxonomy): domain Bacteria; kingdom Pseudomonadati; phylum Ignavibacteriota; class Ignavibacteria; order Ignavibacteriales; species Ignavibacteriales bacterium. The sequence continues at coordinate 98,894 of JAPLFQ010000033.1, read as the reverse complement.
TGTATGCCTTCAGATGTCCCTGGTCCTTCTTCTGAATGGGTACTCTGAGTCCCCCCGGCTTCTCGATGAAGGTGAGAGATGTTCCCTTCTCAATCGATCCCTCAAAGAAATTCATGGCAGGGCTCCCGATGAACCCGGCAACGAATTTGTTCACCGGATTCGCATAAATCTTCATAGGAGACTCAATCTGCTGCACAAATCCGTCTTTCATCAAGACGATCTTATCCCCCATTGTCATCGCTTCGGTCTGGTCGTGGGTCACGTAGATCATCGTTGCGCCCAGCTTCACATGGAGTTTTGAGATCTCGGTGCGCATCTGCACGCGCAGCTTCGCGTCCAGGTTGCTCAGCGGTTCATCGAAGAGGAACACTTTGGGTTTGCGGACAATCGCTCTGCCGACAGCGACGCGCTGCCGCTGTCCACCGGAGAGGGCCTTTGGTTTTCGGTCGAGGTAGTCTCCGATACCGAGGATTGCCGCGGCTTCACGCACACGTTCGTCAATCTCCTGCTTCGGGAGCTTGCGAAGTTTCAACCCGAAAGCCATGTTTTCGTAGACGGACATATGGGGATAGAGCGCATAGTTCTGGAACACCATTGCGATGTCTCTATCTTTTGGTGCGACGTCATTGACGCGTTGACCGTCGATAAAGAGATCGCCCGCGGTAATCTCTTCAAGTCCGGCGATCATACGCAACGTTGTCGATTTTCCGCATCCCGATGGTCCTACAAGCACAACAAATTCCTTGTCCTTGACCTCAAGGTCCATTTCGTGCACCGCGACGACATTTCCTTCATAGACCTTCTTTATGTTTTCCAGACGTACACTTGCCACTTTGAGATCCTCCCAATACTATCGACGCTCAAGGCTGCCGAGCAGCTGCCAGAACGATGGAAAAGAGATGTCAACACACTCCGACTCTTTGATCATTGTCTTGCCCTTCAGCACGAGTCCGGCCACACCAAACGCCATTGCGATACGGTGGTCAGAAAAGCTGTCGCATGCGGCCGCAATTAATGTGTTTTTGGGCTGAAATGCAAACCCATCCGGATACTCTTCGACCTCAAGGCCGGTCTTCCGGAGGTTCAGAACAAGTGCGCGAATCCTGTCGGATTCTTTGTGCCGAAGATCCGCGGCTCCCCTGACGACGAGGCTGCATCCCGAAAGGGCAAGCGTTACGGACAGTATCGGGATTTCGTCAATGAGCTCCGCAACGTGCCTCCCCTGCAGCTCAACGCTTCCCTGAAGAGGAGAAGTCCTGACAAGAAGATCGCCAATTGGTTCTCCCGCCACGATCGACTCGCGTTCGGTCTCGATCGAACCCCCAACAGAGCGGAAGAAATCGATGATGCGCGTTCTCGTTGGGTTGAGGCCGACATTAAGGATGCGAAGTTCGGAATTCGGAACAAGAAGTGCTGCCGAAATGAGGAATGCAGCCGAGGATACATCACCGGGAACATGGAATCGTTGCGCGGGGACTTGCATGCCACCGTTCACTTCAACAACGAAGGCCCCGGCGGAAGGCACCGTCTTGAGTCCGAGCATTCGTTCTGTGTGATCTCGTGTTTGGGTTTTCTCTACAACGCGGGTAGTACCCTCGGCGAAAAGGCCCGCCAACAAGACTGCCGATTTCACCTGTGCGCTTGACATCGGCATCGCATACTCCATCGCGTGAAGCGGGGAGACGCCCTCGATAATCAGCGGAGCCGTCTGGAGTTCAGATCCCTGTATCTTCGCGCCCATCCGTGAGAGCGGTTCAATGATGCGTTTCATCGGGCGCTGCCGAAGAGAATCGTCCCCGGTGATAGCGGACCGAAATGGCTGGCCGGCAAGGATACCCGTCAGGAGCCTGATGGTTGTACCGGAGTTGCCGGCGTCGAGGATTTCCTTTGGGGGGCGGAGGCCAGAGAGCCCCGTTCCATGCACCTTGATGAGAGAACCTTCCATCTGGAAGTTGGCGCCGAGCGAAGCCAGACAATGGAGCGTGCTGCGCGGGTCAGCTGCGTCGAGGAAACCGCTGATTTCTGACGATCCCTCCGCCAACGCTCCGATCATCAGAGCCCGATGGGAGATCGACTTGTCGCCCGGAACGGAGACTGTCCCGCGGAGACCTCTGGATTGTGAAATCACTCTATCCATAGCAATCCAAAAAAGAAATCCTCACACGTTGATCAGCCTGCTGAGGCGGTTCGTCGGTGTGAGGATTGTTGACTCGTCACGTACTGGTTGCTTAGCGCCGGTTGCGATCCGACCGATGGCTGTCTCGCGGTCCGCTCGAGCGACGTTCACGTGCCTTTTTCATCTCCTCTTCAGCGTTTTCGCCGCCGGGAAGAGTAGCCTTGCGACTGAGGTTGAGTCGACCCTCGGAGTCAATCAGCATCAACTTGACTTCGAGCGAATCGCCCACTTTGAAAAGGTCTTCGACCTTTTCAACCCGGTTCGTGTCGAGCTGCGAGATGTGGACCAACCCTTCCTTGCCAGGAAGAATCTCTACAAAGGCGCCGAATTCCATGACCTTCTTCACAACCGCCTGATACACCTTGCCAACCTCAGGCATTTCCGACATCTTGCGAATGTAGTCCATGGCCTTGTCGGCCGATTCTTTCTGGACAGCCGCAACGGTGACTGTACCATCATCCTCGACATTAATCACAGCACCGCTGTCCTTAACCAACTGACGGATGTTCTTACCGCCGGGACCAATGAGTGCACCGATCATATCAATGGGGATCTTGATGGTCTGCAAACGCGGCGCGTACTGTGAAAGCTCGGGCCGCGGGCCCGCGAGCGACTGACTCATCACATCAAGTATGTGGAAACGACCAGCCTTGGCCTGTGCAAGAGCTTTCTCCATCACCTCGAGGGTAATGCCCTGAATCTTGATGTCCATCTGGAATGCGGTGATGCCTTCCTTAGTTCCAGCAACTTTAAAATCCATATCTCCCAGGTGATCCTCGTTGCCAAGAATATCGCTGAGGATCGCTATCTTGTCCCCTTCCTTTACAAGTCCCATCGCGATACCGGCGATAGGGCGCTTGAGCGGAACGCCTGCATCAAACAACGCCAGAGTGCCGGCACAGACGGTCGCCATGGAAGACGAGCCGTTGGATTCGAGGATATCGGATACGACGCGGAGAGTGTACGGGAATTCGGCTTCCTCAGGAAGCAGGTTCTTAAGTGAGCGTTCAGCCAGATTACCGTGTCCGATTTCTCTGCGCCCCGGGCCTGTGAACCGACCAACTTCGCCGACGCTGAACGGCGGGAAGTTATAGTGCAGCATGAACCTCTTGGTCGTTTCAGCCTTTAAACCTTCAAGTTTCTGCTCATCGAGTTTCGTTCCGAGGGTAGCAGTCGTCAGACTCTGCGTCTCGCCCCTTGTGAAAAGGGCCGATCCGTGCGTTCTCGGCAGAACACCAATTTCGCAGGTGATCTTGCGAATATCTGTAAGTCCGCGGCCATCGAGCCGTTTCCCCTCGTCCAGAATCGTCGATCGCATTGAATGATACTCGAGATCGTGCAGGATCGTGTTGATGGTTTCCTCCTGATCGGGATACTTCTCTGCGAGGGCCTTGTTGACCTCCTCGTAGACCTTGCCCGTGGCTTCCGAGCGGGCTTCCTTGGCGAGGACTGTCCGGCTAAGCTCCTTGATTCTTGCTCCACCAAGCTGCTTTACATCCGCAAGCAATGCTTCAGGATGTTGCGTTATGACTACAGCGCGCTTGGCTTTAGCGATCTCTTTCGCAAAATCAACTTGAGCCTGACAGAGGATCTTGATGGATTCATGAGCGACGCGCAAAGCATCGACCATTTCCGATTCGGAGATCTCTTTCGATTCCCCCTCGACCATCACGATGGAGGAGAGAGTTCCGGCGACAGTTGCATCAAGATCGCTGTGCTCAAGCTCATCGTGAGTCGGATTGATCACGAACTTGCCGTCGATCCGTCCGATGCGGACTTCCGCGATTGGCCCATCAAACGGGGCATCTGAGACCATCAGCGCCGCAGATGCAGCGCAGGCTCCGAGCACATCGCCGTCGTGCTGGGAGTCAGATGAATAGACTGTGACGAGGATCTGTGTTTCGTTGAAGTACCCCTCCGGGAACATTGGCCGGATTGGCCGATCGATAAGCCTTGAAGAGAGGATTTCCTTTTCTGTCGGGCGTCCTTCGCGCTTAAAGAATCCTCCCGGGATCTTGCCCACAGCGGATGTCCTTTCGCGGTATTCCACCTGGAGCGGGAAGTAATCCTGCCCTTCTTTCATTTCCTTGGCACTTACAACCGTCGCCAACACCATTGTGTCGGCGTAACGGACCATGACGGCGCCGTCGGCTTGCTTTGCGAAGCGGCCGGTCTCGAATGAGAACGTCTTGCCGCCAACTTCAACTTCTTTAGTCACGACCATAGTACATGCTTCTTTCTTTCAATGAGAGCTGCATATGCAGCTCGGGATGAGAACTCGACTATCCGCAAACTATTTGCGGATTTCAAGCTCTTGGATGATCTTGCGATATCGATTAATGTCTTTTTTTGTGAGATATTCGAGAAGCCTTCTGCGCTTGCCCACCAGCTTCAACAGCCCGGCACGGCCATGATGGTCCTTTTTGTGGCTCTCGAGGTGAGGTGACAACATGTTAATATGAGAGGTCAGTATTGCAATCTGGACCTCGGGGTTTCCGGTATCTGTGGGGCTCTTTCCAAACTTCTTGATGAGCTCCGCCTTTTGTTCCTTGGTGATTGACATTGCGACTCCTTAAAGTGAGCTAATGAGTAATGCATTGTTACTTTAAACGCTGTAAGACTTTACCTCACAACCTTCGACTTATACTCCAGCACTAGCAATCTGCTCTGCGCCTCGTCGCGGCGCATCTGATCGATCAACTGGTGTGCACCGTCGAACTTGCGTTCCTCCCTGAGCCTCCTAAGGAACTGTACGGCGAGCGTCTTTCCGTAGAGGTCACCCTCAAGTAGATCCCGTCCTGGGGAACGAGTTTGTGGTGCGTAAGCTGTAGGTTCGCCGTCGGATAACCAAGCTCCCGCCCCCTCGCGTCTCCCCGTACCACCACTCCGCTCACGGTGTAAGGACGGCCCAGAAGCCTTTGTGCGCGGTCAACTTTCCCGTTCAGCAGGTTCTGTCGAATCTGACTGCTGCTAACTATCTCTTCGTCGACATAGACAGGTTTGAGAGCGGCCACGGAAAACTCAAATTCACGGCCAAGCTTAAGCAATTCCTCAACGCTGCCTTCTCTATCCCGGCCAAAATGGTGGTCGTATCCTTCCACCACTTCACTCACTCCAGAACCCTGTACGACATAGCGCAAGTAGAAATCTCGCGAAGTCTGGCGGGAGAACTCGAATGTGAAGCCGATTCTGTAGAAAATATCGATTCCCAGGCCTTCGCAGATCTGCTGCCGCTCCTCGATGGTTGTCAGCAGCTGCATTGGCTTCCCTGTCAGGACTTCTTTCGGGTGCGGGTCAAACGTCAGGACCACGCTCCTCCCTTTTCGAGCCTTTGCGCGCTCCACAACTTCACGAAGAAGCTGCTGGTGAGCCAGGTGGACTCCGTCAAAGGTGCCAACACTTACAACGGAGTTCTTGAGATATTCAACTTCGTCAGGCTGGAATACGATGTCCATCACTCACACTCTGCATGCTCACTCTCTCCGCATGAACCTTGTCCAGCTGTTCAATCGTCATCGCGTCTTCAACTGAGTACTTCCCGATGCGGGTTCGCCTGAGAGAGGTCAAAGCGGCACCGCAACCGAGTCTTTCTCCAAGGTCACTGACAAGTGACCGGATGTAAGTCCCTTTGGAGCATGCAACCCGAAACGCGACAACCGGGGGAACGAAGGACAACACCGAGAACTCCTTCACATCGATTTCTTTCGCCTGCCGCTCGATTGTCTTTCCTTTTCGTGCGTACTTATAAAGTGGTTTCCCATGGTACTTTACCGCCGAATACATTGGCGGGGTCTGCAGTTGCCGGCCTGTGAATCCTTCGATGGCGGTCTTGAGGCCTTCGAGTGATATCCCGGCAAACTCACCCCCCTCGGTCACTTCAGTCTCCATATCAAAACTTGGCGTCCGTATGCCAAGCTCGAATGTCCCGGTATACTCTTTGTCGAGGATCGCAAACGAATCAATTTGCTTTGTCTGCCGCCCCGTACACACGATCAAGAGCCCCGTCGCCCTCGGATCCAGAGTCCCCGCGTGTCCAACCTTCTTAATCCCCAGCCACTGCCGTACCCTGTGTACAACGTCAAACGAAGTCCAGTCCAGCGGCTTGTCCAAGAGAAGGATTTCTCCGTCATCCTGGACCTCCGGAGCGTGATGAGAGGCGACCGCCATGCCTTCATTCCTCCTTCGTGCCGGGCGAATCCTTGTGGATCTTGTTGAGCAAATCTTCGATTCGCATCGCGTAGTCGAGTGATTCATCGAGATAAAACGAGAGCGTCGGCGTAAACTTGAGATTGAGACTATGGCCAAGTTCCGAACGAATCGATCCCTTTTCCACTGCGAGATGCGCGAGAAGGTTCTTCTTCTTTTCGGCATCCCCGAATACGCTCACAAACACCTTCGCAATTTTCAGATCCTGGCTCATCCGGACTTCCGTCACCGTGACGAGTCCGAACTCCTCCATCCGAAAATTCTGTTGTATAATCTCGCTCATGACTTCTTTGATGAGCGAAGCAACCTTTTCAGTTCGCACCGACATGCCATCACTCCTTGTTACGCCAACTTCCGCTTTGTTTCTACGATCGTGTACGCTTCGACCGTGTCGCCCGCCTTGATGTCATTGAACCCTTCCAAAGCGATGCCGCACTCGAACCCCTGCTCGACTTCCCTCACGTCTTCCTTGAAACGCTTCAGCGAGGAAATACCGCCGTCGAAAACCACAAGACCGTCCCGAACCAGGCGAACTTTGTTATTACGAACGATTTTGCCATCCTGCACGTAGCATCCTGCGATGGTGCCGATTTTCGAGATCTTGAACACATCCCGAACCTCAACCGTCGCAAGCACCTGCTCGGACAGTGACGGTGCAAGCATACCTTCGAGTGCGCTCTTGACCTCATTGATAGCGTCATAAATAATACTGTAAAGACGAATGTCTACTTCTTCGGACTCAGCCAGACGACGGGCATTCAGGTTTGGTCGAACATGGAAACCGATGATAACCGCCCGCGAGGCTGCCGCAAGAAGGACATCGGATTCAGAGATGCCGCCAACTCCCTTGTGAATAACCTGCACTTTCACTTCGCCTGTTGAGAGCTTCATGAGAGAATCAGAAAGGGCCTCAACAGAGCCGTCGACGTCGCCCTTGACGATAATCGGGAGATCCTTGACCTGACCTTCCTTGATCTGCTTGGAGATGTCATCCAACGTGATCATTCTCCGCTGGCGGAAGTCCTGTTCCCGCTTCAGCTGCTGGCGCTTATTGCTGATTTCGCGTGCCTCGCGATCGTTCTCGAGAACGACAAGATCGTCTCCCGCTTGCGGAATCCCGTCAAAGCCAATGAGCTGGACGGGCTGCGACGGATGAGCGACTTCGACACGTTTGCCCCGTTCGTCGAACATTGCGCGGGCCCGGCCGCTCCAGATCCCACAGATGAACGAATCACCGATGCGGAGAGATCCCTTCTGAACGAGAACAGTTGCGACGATACCCTTCCCCCGGTCGAGTTCAGATTCCACGACAACACCACGGGCGAGCCTGTCCGGGTTCGCCTTGAGCTCAAGAACTTCCGCTTCAAGGAGAATTCGTTCAAGCAATTGATCGACGTTTTTGCCGGTCTTCGCCGATAGTTCGACGGCCTGATGTTTTCCGCCCCATTCTTCGACGAGGACTCCCTTTTCCGAAAGTTGCTGCCGAATCCGGTCCGGGTTGGCATCCCCCTTGTCCGTTTTGTTGATCGCGATAACGATTGGCACAGCAGCCGCCTGAGCGTGACTGATAGCTTCAACAGTCTGAGGCATCACATTGTCATCTGCCGCAACGACGAGGACGACGATGTCCGTCACCTGGGCTCCACGCGCACGCATCGCTGTAAACGCTTCGTGGCCGGGTGTGTCAAGAAACGTAATTTGCTTCCCGCCATCAAGTGTTACTTCATATGCGCCGATGTGCTGCGTGATTCCGCCAGCTTCGCCTGCAACGACGTTTGCCCTTCTGATATAATCCAACAGGGACGTTTTCCCGTGATCGACGTGCCCCATGATCGTGACGACCGGAGCACGGGGTTTCAGGTCTTCGACATCATCGTCGGTATCGGAAAGGACATCGGACGTGAATTCAGACTCAAAGCCAACCGTGTAGCCAAATTCATCGGCGACGAGCTGAATCGTGTCCTTTTCCAGTCTCTGGTTAATCGACACCATGATGCCCAAGGTCATACATTTCTGAATAACCTCTGCGACGGATGCGCGCATCAAATCTGCCAACTCTCCGACCGTAACAAATTCGGTAACGCGAATGTGCATCTTGTCGCGTTCTTTTTCTTCCAGGAGGCGTTGTTCTTCCTCCTCCCGCTCTTTCTTTCGTTTCTTCCGTATCGCGGCGCGTGAACCCAGTGAATCGTCTGTCATTTCTGCCAGCGTTTCACGGATAGCCTTTTCCACCTGCATCTCATCGACTTCTGCATGCCGCGATTTCTTGCGCTTCTTCCCCTTCACTTCGGCTTCTTCGTCAGCCGGCGCCGCACGTCCGGGGACCTTCTTTGCCTCCTCACGAACTTTCTTCTTCTTCTTTTTCTTCTTCTTCTTGTCTTCCTCTGACTCTTCCGCCGCGGCAGTCACTGGCGCCGGACGGGCAATTTCCATTTTCCCCTTGATCGTCAGACCCATCCTAGGACGGGCCATCGCCTGCTCGAGCGGCGTCAGAGGTTTCCTCACGCGCGGTGCCACGGGGGGCGTCTCAACAGTTTCGGTTGCGGCCGTCCCTTCCGGGACTAGCGGGACATCTTCAGCAACCACGGGCGACGCAGACTCAGCAGTCTCTGGCGTCACAACGGTTTCTACCGCTGCTTCCTCGGTGCTCGGCGGCACTTCTTCCATCGGCTCAACCAGCGGGACTTCCTCGACAGGAGCCGGAGGAGCATGTACTTCCTCGACCGCGGGCTTCTTTTCAGTCTTCTCGGTCGGCTCCTTCTTGCGGGACGTCCGGAATTCCTGGAGTTTGCGCTGATGCCGTTCCGCGACGTCTTTTTCTTTCTTGAAATGTCCCATCACGGCGGACAGCATATCGTCGTCCACCGAGGACATGTGACTCTTCACCTCAAAACCCTTCTTGTGCAAGAACTCAATCAACGTCTCGCTAGAAAGATTCAGCTCGGTCGCGAGCTTGTATATTTTGATTTTCTTAGCTGCAGTTTCAGCCATGCAGATTTTTGTCCGTTCTGAGTACTGAAGTACACGTGATGCTGCTACTGCGGTTGCTTTTCTTCGTTCTCAGGCGGCTCGGTTGCTTCCGCCTTTTTCGATTCATCCGGATCGCTTGCTGACTCCGTTTTCTCCGACGCATCCGCATCGTTCGCCGCCTCGGTTGTTTCCGCTGCGCCCGTATCAGCTGCCGGCTCTGTGGTCTCCGATGTAAGTTCTGCACTCGGAGCTTCAGGCTGCGCTGCAGGAGCGATGGCTTCGCCGGATTCCTCAGCGTCCTCAATTTCTGCGTCTTCGAGACCTTTCTTCAGGAGGGCAACGATTTCTTCGATTCTCTCCTTCTCGATCCCAAGAGTGTTTACGAGCTCATCGACTGTCGTGTCGATGACATCGTGCACTGATTCATAGCCTTCATCGAAGAACTTGTGGAACATGACATCACCCAATTCCTCGCGGAATTCGGAAAGATCCATGTCGTACTCTTCGTCTTCTCCACCTTCCTTGATCAGCTGGATGTCATAACCAGTGAGCTTGGAAGCAAGGCGGACGTTCTGACCATTCTTACCGATGGCCAGAGAAACCTGATCGGCCGCCACAGTCACGTTTGCCTTCTTCGCCTCCTTGTCGATCTGGATTTCTTTCAGCTTTGCAGGAGACAGCGAACGCGTGATGAACACAAGCGCGTCATCGCTCCAATTAATCACATCGATGTTCTCGTTGTTGAGTTCCCGCACGATTGCGTGAATTCTCACGCCCTTCATGCCGACGCAGGCGCCGACAGCATCGACGCGGTCATCATGCGACAACACTGCGACTTTTGCGCGATCGCCTGGTTCACGTGCGATAGCCTTGATTTCGATAATGCCGTCATAAATTTCAGGAATTTCGATCTCGAAGAGGCGCATCAGGAACTGCGGATCGGTGCGCGAGATGATCACCACCGGGTTCCCAGCCCCCTTTCGCACTTCTTTGACCACAGCGCGAATTGTGTCGCCCTTCTTGTAGCGTTCCTTGTAAATCTGATCGCTCCGGGGTATGATCAACTCGTTCTTGTTGTGAATGACAAGAATCTCACCCTTTCCTTTGCGAATCTGATAGATTTCTCCAACGACGATTTCGCCAAGCGAAGTCGAGTATTCGTTGTAGATCGCTTCGCGCTCAATCTCCTTGATGCGCTGGTTGAGATTCTGCTTCGCACTGACGACAAGTCTTCGCCCAAAACTCTCAAGCGGGATGATCTCAACAAACTCCTCCCCCACATCCATATCTTCGCCCGATTTCTTCCGGGCTTCCTTCATATCGATCTGCATGACCGGGTCCACGACCTCTTCGACGACTTCCCGCTCAAGGTAGATTTCGATATCCCCCTTGTCCATATTCACAACGACATCGAATTTGGCAGTCGGGCCGTATTTCTTGCGGACCATCATCCCAAAGATATCTTCGACAATGCCGACGAGGATATCCTTATCGATGCCTTTTTCGCGAACCATTTGGGCAAATGATTCGACTATTTCGTGATTCATGAAAACCTCCGGACAATATACTCTTTACTGAACTGCTACCAGGGCAGTTCTTCTTTGGATTCGATAATCTTGGTGAATTCAAGCGTCGTCGTCGAACCTGCCTCGGTCTCAAACGTCAGTGCGCCTTCTCCCACTGAGAGAAGTGTTCCAACAACTGTCACCGGCGATCCGACTGATTGATAAAGAACCTTGAAACGCCTTCCAATATTCTTGTTGTACTGCCTCAACATCCGAAGCGGTTTGTCAATCCCGGGGGATGAAACTTCAAGCCGGTACGGACCCTGAATCAAATCGCTCCGATCAAGCTCGTGGGCAAACAGACGGCTGACCGATGCGCATTCCTCGATCGTGATTCCCTTGTCGGTGTCCACGAAAACCTGAATGAGCTTTCCTCCCCGCTCGCTCCGAATCAACAGATCAGCCAGAAAAGCCTCGTGTTCTTCGAGGATGGGCGAAAGCAAGACCCTCATTTTTTCTAGGATTTCAGTCATTTCTCCGGATTCCAAAAAAAATAGCCCGATGAGGCGGGCTATTTCTACTGCGAGGTGATATTAAGATAGACAAACCCCCGGTAATATGCAAGCGATTTCGCTTTAGAAATTCGTGATCATCTTGTTCTCTCTGTAAAAAACCTCAACAATTTCAGCTGCTTTTGCCGGGTCGTCCTCAATCCGAAACAAGGACAGGTCATCAGGAGAGATGTTTCCAGCGGGAAGAACCACGTTGCGAATCCAGTCGATGAGCCCATTCCAATAGCCTGACCCCATCAGAATCACCGGGAAGGGGCGCGTCTTCTTCGTCTGAATAAGTGTGACTGCCTCGAAGAACTCATCGAGTGTACCCAACCCGCCGGGGAGCACGATGAATCCGTGAGCGTACTTCACGAACATCACTTTTCGGACAAAAAAGTGCCGGAACGTTACTAGTCGGTTTTTGTCAATATAAGGATTGGAGCTTTGCTCATGCGGGAGCTCAATGTTGGCCCCGACCGATCCACCCCCCTGATCCCGTGCCCCCTTGTTCCCCGCTTCCATGATTCCTGGCCCCCCTCCTGTCAGAATGTTGAAGCCCCTCTTCACGAGCTCCCGCGACACGCTTTCAGCCAGCTCATAGTACGGGGTACCCGACTTCGTGCGTGCAGACCCGAAGATCGAAACAAGATTATCTTGCTTCGACAGGAGCGTGAAGCCGTCGACGAATTCCGCCATCACTCGAAATATCCGCCAAACGTCATCCTGCGCGTTGATGAGAGATCGAAGCTGGATGTCCTGCTTCGCGTCATGATCAGATACGCCGTGGGAAGAATCCATAACTGACCTTTCTGAGCATACAATGTGCACAGCTAATTCGTTGAGAGGAAATTCCTGAGGATCTGCTTGCCGTGCTCGGTCGCAATCGACTCGGGGTGAAACTGAACTCCGAACGTTGGATGTTCTCTGTGGCGGAGTCCCATGATCACTCCCTCAGGCGTCCAGGCAGTCACTTCAAGGCACAGGGGGAGAGTGACTTTCTCTACGATCAGTGAGTGATAACGTGCGGCGGTAAACGGAGATGGGATGTCCGCAAAGATTTCATGTCCCGTGTGATGGACGAGCGAGGTCTTTCCATGGAAGATTTGCTCTGCCTTGACAACCCTGCCCCCCAACGCTTCACCGATTGCCTGATGTCCCAGACAGACTCCGAGAATTGGATATTCCTTGTGAAGCTGGCGCACAACCTCTACGGTCGCGCCGGCGTCGGAAGGCCTGCAAGGTCCGGGTGAAAGGATGATCGCTCGCGGGTTCAGTTTCCGGATTTCCGGTACTGTTATCCGATCGTTCCTGACGACGGTCAGCGCTTCACCCATCTCCCCCACATATTGGACGAGATTGTACGTGAACGAGTCATAATTGTCGATGACAAGAACCATTCAAGGCTTCCGGTTCATATGTTCGGAACTGGTCAACATTTCGAGTGATTTCAGGTTGGCGCGGAGCTTTTCCATCGTTTCCTCATACTCGCGTTCCGGTTTCGAGTCATACACGATGCCCGCTCCCGCCTGGAAGCGAAGTACCTTCCCTTTCATCACCATTGTTCGTATGGCGATGCAGGAATCGAGATTGCCGGAGAAATCGATGTATGCCACAGCTCCGCCATAGACTCCACGGTGAAGCTTCTCGAGTTCAGCGATGATCTCCATTGCCCTGATTTTCGGAGCCCCAGTAAGGGTTCCGGCAGGGAAACACGAAAAGAGGGCGTAGATCTGAGTCAAGTCAGGGCGGAGCGTGCCGTGTACACTCGTAACAAGATGCATGACATGCGAATACTTTTCGACCGACATGTACTGCTCGACACGCACGCTTCCGTACAAACAGATTCGCCCGAGGTCATTGCGCCCGAGATCGACCAGCATCAAGTGTTCGGCACGTTCCTTCGGGTCGTCGATCAGCTCCTTTTCAAGGCGGTCATCCTCTTCGCGCGTCACCCCCCTTCGTCGGGTACCGGCGATCGGTCTTGTCTCGACATCTCCATCTTCGACGCGGACGAGCATTTCAGGTGAGGCCCCAATGATACTGAAGTCCTTGCACTGCAGATAATACATGTACGGGGACGGGTTGATCATACGCAGCGCCCGGTACAGATCGAATGGTGCGACGGTAGCATCCTGCTCGAGCCGCTGAGAAAGCACGACCTGAAAAATGTCACCTTCAACAATATACTCCCGTGAACGCTCGACCGCGGCACAATAGTGCTCCTTCTCCGTCACCCGTTTCATTTGTCCATGAAGTTCAGCCGTGCCAATCTCAGGTGCTGCGGGACGGCGCAAGAGCTGTTTCAAAAGAGCGATTTCCGATGTTGCCTTTTGGTATTCGGAGAACAGCACCTGTTCCGATCGCCCTTCCGCCGGGAGGTAGGCATTGGACACAAGGAAAATCCGACGCTGCAAATTATCGAAGACAAGCACTACATCGTAGAAAAGGAGTAATGCATCAGGCAGAGCAAATTCGTCCTGATGGATGACAGGAACATCCTCAACGAGCTGCACGCTCTCATACCCGAAATACCCCACCGCCCCGCCCGAAAGGCGCGGAAGTCCGGGACTTCGGACAGTTTTGATATGTGAGAAGATTTTCTTGAGAGCGACGAGGGGATGGTCATCCTGCGACACGAGGCCCGGCAAGACCTTCACGTCATCGTGGAACGTATCCAGGCTGAACTTCTTCCCCTGAATGGAGAATCTCATGAAGGGATTGAAGCCGATGAACGAGTAGCGTCCAACCTGGTCGCCGCCTTCCACGCTTTCCAGAAGAAACGAGTAGGGACTTTCCTGCTGTATCTTGAGATAGACGGAGACTGGCGTCTCTGTGTCGGCAAGAAGTGTTTCGTAGACGGGGATGACATTGCCCCCGCTGCTTAACTGCTTGAATTCTTCGAACGTCGTCATTGAGATAGTGACCGGGTCAACTACACATCGAGCGATGGCCAGATGATCTGGCACTGCTCTCCCTCGAAGTTCTGTACGAGTTTGCGAAATTCATCAGGGATGGTTATCGGACGGTCAGTGTCCGGGTCGAGCCATACATGAAATGCGACATTGCTGGACACCACCTGTCCCCCGTGCGCTCGTTCCATCAGGCCTTCCATGATGAAACTCGTGTTCTTCACAAGGGAAACACGCGTAGACACATTCAGCAATTCATCAAAAGACGCCGGAGAGAGGTAATCAATTTCATTTCGCACAAGCACGATCTTGCCGTTGCCTTGTATCGATTTCATATCGACGGTCGCGCCAATGTGCTTCAGGTCCTCTATACGGCCGACCTCAAAGAACCGGAGATAGTTTGTATTGTGGACAATCCCCTGCCAGTCCACTTCATAACTCCTGACCTGGATCTGTGAACGATATTTAAATTGTTCCTTCTCCATGAGCGGACTCAAGATCGCGCGATACCAGCGACGATATCGGCCGCATGCATAACCTGATCAGCCGTGACATCGAGATGGGTCACGGCTCGAAGAGACGTGTAGTTCGCATCGGTGAGAAGCACATTCTTAGCCCTCAACGCATCGAGGATCTCACCTGTTGTCTTTCCAGTCGCGGAAACATCAAAGACGACAATGTTTGTTTGAACGTACTTGAGGTCGATTCCCAGTAACGGGTTCACGGCGATGCGTTCAGCGAAGAGCCGGGCCTTCTCGTGATCTTCCTTCAGGCGATCGATGTGATGCTCGAGCGCATACAGTGCCCCCGCCGCAATGATACCAGCTTGTCGCATACCGCCACCGAGTATCTTGCGAAACCGTCGGGCGCGCTGAATGACCTCATCCGATCCGACGAGCGCAGATCCGACGGGTGCCCCGAGGCCTTTTGAAAAACAGACTGACACCGTGTCAAAGTACTGTGCGTATTCCAGAGGAGAGATTCCGGTTGCCATCGAAGCATTCCAGAGTCTTGCCCCGTCGAGATGCATGCGAATACCCCGGGATTTCGCGAAATCCCGGATCTTTCTGATCTCCTCGATGGGATAAATCGTCCCTCCGGCGCGATTGTGAGTATTCTCCAGGCAGATAAGTCTCGTTCGGGGCATGTAGTACGCGTCGGAGCGCACGGCCGGGGGCAATTGATCAACCTTGAGTATGCCACGCTCGCCCGTGATAAGATAGAGCTGAACGTTCGATAGAATCGATGGAGCAGCCGTCTCGTAGTTGAAGATGTGGGATTCCTTCTCGACGATCACCTCATCGCCAGGTTGCGTGTGCGCGTTGAGCGCCAATTGATTCGACATGACGCCTGAGGGGACGTACAAGGCGGCAGGCTTTCCGAGAAGCGCAGCCACCTTTTGCTGCAAAAGATTGACGGTCGGATCCTCAGCAAAGACGTCGTCACCCACAGGAGCAAGAGCCATCGCATGGCGCATCGCTTCTGTCGGTTTTGTGATGGTGTCGCTCCGTAGATCAATGATCGATGCGCTCATCGCTGTTCTTCGGCTTTCGTTGTGGGAGAAATGTCAGGACTAAGATAACCGCCGCACACAAAGCACATACCTGCGCGAAAATGTCCCCGTGACGGGCATAAAAAGTCAACTCCGCCCGCGGCTCAATGGTTCCATGAAACGCTGCGGTCGTATAGAGCCGCGTCTCGTTGTGAAATCCGCCAGCGGGATCGATGAAGCCTGAAATTCCGCCATTCGCTGCGCGCACGATCCACCTCCGGTTTTCAATCGCACGTATCGAGGCAAGACTTGCGTGCTGATATGCGCCAGGCGTGTTACCCCACCAGCTGTCATTGGTGACAATGACGAGGAATTGAGCCCCCCGCTGAACAAATGTGCGAACAAAATTCGGATATACGGACTCATAGCATATCATTGAGGCGAACTTCGTCTCCGATTTCCCCGCTGTCGGCAACCCGAACAGCGTCGTGTCGGTACCCTTTCCCCACATGCCGATACCGACATTCCACTTTAACGGCTCGATGAGAAATCTGAACACATCCGCATACGGAATGCGCTCTGCGAATGGAACCAGCACTATCTTCTTGTACACGGGAACAACCTCGCGACCCGGAACAAAGAGAGCGGTCGAGTTGAAGTCATCAAAATACTTCTTGCGAACCGGATCATGGGATGCAGTCACGGGAGCATGTGCGCTGTCGTAAAAGACGGTGTAGGGCAGCCCCGTCAGAACAGCACTGCCGGTTGAGTCCAGGTTCTGCCGAAGCCAATGCAAGTACATCTGGTTGCCCGGAAGGAGAATCCGAAATGGTATCGCCGTCTCAGGCCATACGATGAGATCCAGCCGATTCCGCGCGAGCGTCTTTGTTTCGCCTACGAAGTTCTCGAGCTGTCTCTCATAATAGGCCCAGGGGCTGGCTCCCGACGAACTCCATTTCTCCCATGGATCGATGTTCGGTTGAACAATTCCGACGCTGAGTGTGCCTGGTTCGCTTTCTGCGACGTACGTCTTCATCACGATGCTGCCATAGAGCCACGGCAGAAAGTATATCGCGAGAAGCACTCCGAGCGCGATCACAGAAGGTCTGGAACGGAAGCCCCATCTGCCGGTTGCGAGGTTCGAGATGAGAACAAATCCTAACCCATTGAAGCAAAGGACGAGATATGAAATTCCGTACGTCGAAGTAAATTCCGCAATCTGGATCCTCCGGAGATCATACGCCTGACTGTTGCCCAGAGTAATCCATGGGAAGGAAACTTCACTGAGAGAATGAGAATACTCGTACGCTATCCACGCAAGGGGGAAAAACACGAGAGCTGCAATAAGTCCGAGACGCTTCCGGACATGGACAAAGAGATAGATCACAAACACGTAGAAGAGCGGATGGATGAGAAGAACCGCTCCCCCTGCAATCATCATCCACGGATCTTTTCCCACGACGAACCCGCCGATCCAATACAACGTCAGCGCGTGAAGAATGAAGAACGCAACGTAGGAGTATTTGAGTTTGTGCCACGTTGTGTCAAGCGTTTCGAGGAGCAACAAGAGAGGGATGAGACCTACATACGCAAATGAATGAACAGGCGATGGCGGAAAGGATATGCCCAACATCACGCCTGACGCGACGGCAAGGGCTAAGCGGTGCCAGGAACTGTGGATGGCAAGCTGATCGGATGATGGCGTTGTCATTTCCTGACCTCTGACATTCGGCTGTATCGTTGCACCCACCATTCCTCCGCCACGCGGTACATGGCGATGATGCAGCCGCCGATAAACAGGCCGATCACAGCCCCGCCGATAACATCGGACGGGTAGTGAACCCCGACGTATACCCTGGAAAAGGCCACCACACCGGCAAACGAGAAGAATGCCCACGTCCATCGTGGGAGGAAGTACGCCAGCACGATCGCGGCCGCAAAGTTATTGACGGCATGCGATGACGGGAAGGAATAGCCGCTTCCGCATCCGACGAGCAGGCGGACATCCGGAAGTTCGTTGCATGGACGGACCCGTTCGATCAAATACTTGAGCACGGAGCTGCTGAACTGATCGCTGATCGCAATGGTTGGAATGAGGAGCAGAGCCGCGATGCGGCCGTGGCGCCCCCCTTTCGTCAAGAGAAGCAACCACAAGATTCCAACGATGACGAGTGCGACCGGCTTCTTGTTCAGATCGGTAACAAACGGAAGGATGGTGTCGAAGAGCCAGTTACACAAGCTCTGGTTGCAGAAATAGAACAGGCTTCGGTCCAACTCCAGGAGAAATTCATCCAAGTGCAACTCCGTCAGTCATCACTTCAAGTCGACTTCTTTGCGCCATTCGTCCGGTTCATATTCTTGTACAAAAACCAAACAATGAGGAGGAATACGACCAGGAGGAGAACGAATGTAAGAACCTTGCTGTACGCCGCCAGGTAAGATCCGATCAGCGGCCAATTCTCACCAAGTTCTTTTCCGGCAAACAGGAGAAGGAAATTCCACACAAGAGCGCTGACGAACGACAGGCTGGCTGTCGCCGTAAGCGGAAGTTCCGACATGCCTGCGAAGAACGATATCACCGCACGCGTACCGGTCAGGAACCGATTCACTACGATGAGAAAGTACCCGTACTTTCTGAACCATCGTTCAACTTTATGAACGTTTTCAACTGGAATAAAGGGAATCTTTCCGGTCTCCAGGATTCTCAGTCCAAACCAGTCACCTAGCTTGTACATAGCAACAAACCCGGCTGTGCTGCCGAGGGTTGTGGCAATCAAGGCGACGGTGAAATCAACGGACCCGACGCCGACGAGCGAACCGACGAAGAGGATAAGCACATCGCTTGGAAGCGGGGGAAACATGTTTTCGAGAAAGGCGAATCCCGAAACGGATAGATACACCCAAACGGGGTTGATGGCTGCGAGGTGGCGAATGAGTTCTTCCACTGAGTGCTTTCAGGTTCTGGAGGAGGCAAGAGTTGCGGTTGCAAGAGCGGCACACCCTTCTCCCCTGCCAACAAACCCGAGACCTTCATTCGTTGTCGCCTTGATGGAAACGCGCCCAGGTTCGACAGTCAGTGCTTCGGCGATGTTCTTGATCATCTTCGCCGAATGCCGGAGAACCTTTGGCTGCTGCAATATGATCGTGGCATCAAGATGGACGATGCGAAATCCATGATTCGCGATCATCCGTCCTACACTGCGTAACAACAAGAGGCTTGATATGTTTTTGTACTTGGGGTTCGTATTGGGGAAGTGATTTCCGATGTCACCGAGGGCCGCCGCACCTAGAATAGCGTCGCATAATGCGTGCAGCAAAACGTCAGCGTCAGAGTGACCGAGCAGACCGAGCCGGTAGGGAATGTGGACTCCCCCGAGGATGAGTTTCCTGCCCGGAGCGAACACGTGAACATCATACCCGATGCCCACCCGCGGGACGAGTTCCAATGGTTTAGCGGATCTCGAAACCCTTGAATCGGTTTTTGAATTCTTGCCACTCAATGTTCAGGTCCTTTACGTGAGCAGATCGAGGGCCAATCTTGATTTCTTTGATCAGTTCCTCCACCATCGATCGATCGCCTTCGACCTCAATTTCGACTTCGCTGCTGTAGAGATTGCGAACCCAACCGTTAAGTCCCAGCCGGGTTGCGTGAAGGAGGACGAAATACCGGAAACCAACCCCCTGCACAACCCCTTGAACGACAATATGCATACCGGTCTGCATTCTTCTGGTGAAAAGTACTTGTTCTGAGCCTCAAAATCAAAAGTAACCCTGCTGAATACGATTAAACATAGGGCTAGCGGCACCATTCCACTCAAGCAGACACTCTCGTGCAATTCTTCCCATGCAGAAAGCGCCAAACATATCGGGCACGACCGAGGGCCCCGGCGTAACAAGGGATGGACGAATGAGGAGTTCGCAGATCATGCACCATGAGACAGAGGACACCACAACGAGGGCAAACCCTTAATGAGTCTGAGAACAGAAAAGGGACGAAGTAGCTCTCCGTCCCTTAACGTTGTTATTCAATGGGGTGTTGCAGCAAATCAGCATGCTGCACGCGTTGGAGTGCCCGGAACGAGACTTGAACTCGTATGCTCTTTCGAGCGCCGCCCCCTCAAGACGGTGTGTCTGCCAATTCCACCATCCGGGCAATGGCAAATGCAAAATCTATCCTCTCCACATCACGTGCTGCTCCCGGCTGACGCCACGCCAATCTCCGGTCTCTGATCTGCCAGTGTGAGCGTGGATGGTCTCGAACCATCGACCCTCTGCTTAAAAGGCAGATGCTCTACCCCTGAGCTACACGCCCGACAAAACGCCAGAGCCAGATAGTGACATACCATGGCTGCAGGTTGCTTATCGATTCAATTTAGAAAAAAACCGTGAAAAAAACAAGACTCCGTATTTCGAAATCGACGCGTGGATGTTCTTGCTCGCCACCATCCCGCTCGCCGGAGCAGCGGCGATCAACCTGGCTGCGCTTGTTCAGATTGAGCACCCGGTGCAGCCTGCTGTTCCGCTTTTCCCCGGTAGAGAATTCCGAACGGGATAATGACACAGTAGCCGAGAACCAGGAGGATCGGAGCTACCACAAGCGGCATAGTTCCATCCCAGGGAGGCTGGCTAAGCGCGAAGTAGCCGAGGATGATAACGACCAATCCCAAACCGAGAATTTGATAGTTCCTTGTTGAAAACGGAAGCGCCATGGCCGGCGCCTTCTTTTTTGCTGCAACTTTCGTGGCTGTTCTTGCCATAACCTTCTCCTTTGCTTCAAACGCAATAAAAAGCCCAGCGTGGGGGGTACGCCGGGCTTGACCGTTTCGTGACGACAGTCAGGGGAGTAACCGTCGCCTGGGTCAAAAATAAAGTTACATCATTTCTTGTGAATGTCAAGACCTTGCTCCTCTTTGCAGCTATGAGTGTGCACGAAGCCCTGTCACCAGCCGGCCGTCGACCAGTTGCAGCACCCGGTGTGCCCGCTTCGTCAAGTCTAGATTGTGCGTTGCGATGACAAACGTGAGCCCTCTTTTTTGGGCCAAATCCGCAAGCAATTGATGCAGCCTCTGACTATTCTCTTCGTCAAGGTTTCCTGATGGCTCATCTGCGAGCACGAGCCGTGGATCATTCATCAGCGCTCTGGCAACTGCCACCCGTTGTTGTTCCCCTCCCGAAAGCTCGCTTGGCTTGTGTTCCACTCGTTCTCCGAGTCCAACTTCTTGGAGAAGCATGACAGCTCTCCCTTGCGCCTCATCCATCTTCTCGCCTCTGATCAATGCAGGCATGGCAACATTTTCGAGAGCCGTAAACTCCGGTAACAGATGGTGAAACTGGAAAATGAATCCGAGTGTCTGATTCCGGAATCCAGCCAGTTCTTCCTCAGAAAGTACACTGAGGTCAAGGCTTTCCACGACAACCTTTCCCGAAGACGGACGATCAAGTCCACCGAGCAAGTGAAGCAAAGTGCTCTTTCCGGAACCTGACGGACCCACAATAACCGCCATCTCCCCTTCACGAATTTCCATGTCGAGTCCCTTGATCACGTGGAGGCGTTGATCCTTTCCCATGGGATATTCTTTATGTAACCCTTCGGCGCGCAGCAAGACTTTTCTTTCGACTATTCCCATCTGATTGCCTCCACTGGGACAAAGCTTGCTGCTCGCCTGGCCGGATAAAGCGCTGCCAGGGAGCACAGAGCGAGCGCGGTCACCGCTACGATCACCAGGTCCAGAATGTGAACTTCAACAGGGATAGCTGGGATAATGTAGACTGTGGGATCGAGGGGAAACAAATGGAAATGATCCTGGAGCCAGACAACCAATAGTCCAAGTAGGAGACCCAACATGCTCCCGAGCACTCCGACCAGGATGCCTTCGAACATGAATATCTTCACGATGCTCCTGTTGGTAGCCCCCATCGATTTGAGAATGCCGATATCCCTTGTCTTCTCGACAACCGACATTGTAAGAGATCCGAGAAGGTTGAACGATGCGACCCCAATGATAAGACAGAGAATGATATAAGCCATCCATCTCTCAATCTTCATCACAGAATACAAATCCCGGTGGAGATCATACCAAGTCAAAATTCGGAACTGGTCCCCAAACCGGGCCGTCAGCTGGTGCTTGAAGGACTCCGATTGCCCTATCGATTTCAGCCGCAGTTCCACGCCGCTGACCTTGTTGGACATCCCGAACAGCGACTGTGCCGCACCGAGGCTCACGTAGGCGTAGAAGGAATCATAGTCCTTGTTGTTGGATTCGTAAATACCGACAACGTGAAACCGCCGGATCAGCGGCTGCCCCAACTGAAGCAAAGCGACCTCAGAACCAGCGAGACTGACCACGGAAACCGTATCGCCGATCACTGAGCCCAGCCGGTCGGCAAGCGTCATCCCCAGCACAATGCCGTTGCTGCGCGGGCCGGCAAGGTCGAGAGAGCCAAGAACGAGCTTGTCCTTGAGGCCGGACACACCTCCGATTGTACTTACATCTATTCCTTTGACGTTGATAACTCTGTTGAGGTTCCTCGACACAACGACTGCTTTACCAATGGCAAAGCTGGATATGCCTTGGAGTTCACCTTGCGTCTGAGCGAACTTAACCACTGGTTCGTAGGCGGCCGCGTCTACCTGCTTCTGGTATTCGACGCGTATGTGCGGGTCGAAGTTGACAAGGATTGAGGTGACTAATCCGCTGAATCCGTTGAACACGGAAAGAACGATGACCAACGCTGCCACTCCAATAGTCACTCCAACAACGGAGATGAATGAGATAAGCGTAACGAGTCCGAGCTTTCGCTTGGACATCAGATACCTGAGCGCTATGGATCGTTCAATACTCATGAACCAAATTTGATCATTCGTATCGGATCGCGGCGGGCTGCAATCCGCGACGGAATAATTGATGAAAGAAAGCACATAAGGAGAGCCAAGACGCTGACAAGAAGGAAGTTAAGCGGGTTTAGATCAATTGGAACATGGGTCATGAAATATATCCCGGAAGGGAGCGAGATGATTCGATAATGGAGCTCCAGCCAGCAAACGAGAAAGGCGATGATGTTTCCAAGGACGACACCCAGAACGGCGATAATCATCCCCTGAGCAAGAAATATTCCGGTGAGTTTTCTTCTATTGGCCCCCAATGCCCGCAGGATCCCGATTTCCTTCCCTTTTTCCATGACCATCATGAGGAGTGTCCCGATGATGTTTACAGTGGCAACGATGATTATCAGCCCAATGATAATGGGAATCGGCTTCTTCTGCAGTTCGATCCACGTGAACAGATTGCGGTTCATTTCATATGTCGTCCGGGCATAGTAGGGATATCCCAGTCTCTCAGGGACCCGCTGCGATAAATTCTGGAGACTGTCCAGATCGTAGACCAATATATCGAATCCTGACACCATCGGCCCCACGGCAAACAGGCGTTGGGCGTTCTTGAGGTTGACATAGGTATAAGTTTCATCGTACTCTGCCATTCCGGTTTCGTACAAACCGCGGACTTCAAACTGCATTACCCTCGTTTGGGATAGCGAGACTGACGAGCCCCCCAACGACATAAGCAGCACCCTGTCTCCGACCTTGACCTCGAGTTTTTGTGCCAAACGACGGCCGAGGATGATACCCTCCACACCCCTTTCCTTCTGTTCCAGGTTGTAGAAGCCGTCAACCATCCTTGTTTTTGCCGCCGAAATGTCGTTCTTCGGGTCGACACCTTTGATGAGTATCCCATCTGTACCGTTTGCAGAACGGATCATCCCCTCCCGGGAGAGGAATGGAGCGATGTTTTTCACTTCTGGATACTCTGAAAGAACGATTTCGGTCGTCTTGTTGGGATTTGGGAGGAGTTGGTTCTGAAAGCTTATCAGCTGAAGATGGGCCGTAAAACTGATCACATTTTCCTTGATCGTGCGTTCGAAGCCTCCGAGCACAGAGAGCGTAATGATGAGAGCCGCCACTCCGAGAGTGACGCCGACCACGGCGATAACGGTAATGAACGAGATGAAACCCCTGTGTCGTCGGGATCTGAGATATCGGAGCGCTATGAAAATGGATATGGGCATCGTGTGTGAGTTCTCAACAGGTTCCCGAAGGAACGACTACTTTTTCGCCCCTTCGAGAAGATAGCTGCGAATGAATGCGTCGATCTCCCCATCCATCACTCCGTGCACATCGCTGGATTCAACCCCGGTCCTGTGGTCTTTCACAAGCGTATAAGGTTGAAACGTATACGAGCGGATCTGACTTCCCCATTCTATCTTCTTCTTGGTGCTTTCGATGGCGCTGAGTCGCGCCTCCTCCTCTTCCCGCCTGAGCTGATACAACCTCGACTTCAGCATTTTCATCGCGCGTTCCTTGTTCTGGAACTGCGACCGTTCCTGCTGGCACGCGACGACAATTCCCGACGGAAGGTGCGTGATACGAACCGCAGTCTCGACTTTGTTGACGTTCTGTCCCCCTTTGCCACCCGATCGAAACGTGTCGATCCTAAGATCGACGACATTAATTTCAATTTCTACGTCGTCCTCAATTTCGGGATACACAAACACCGAAGCAAATGACGTGTGTCTCCTCGCGTTTGCGTCGAACGGAGAAATGCGCACGAGCCGATGCACTCCGTTTTCCGCTTTGAGGTATCCGTACGCGAACTGGCCGAGGACTTCCACAGTCGCGCTTTTGATCCCGGCACCTTCTCCTTCAAGAATGTCGGCGAGGCTTACCTTGAATCCGCTTCGTTCGCACCATCGGGTGTACATCCGCAGAAGCATTTCCGCCCAATCCTGAGATTCCGTCCCGCCAGCTCCAGAGTGAATGACAAGGATAGCGTTTTTTGCATCGTCGACGCCACCGAGCATGTTCTTGAGTTCGAGGCGTTCAATTTCCGTGTCCAGCTTCTTGAGTTCGGCATTGATCTCTTCCCCCATCCCTTTCTCATTCGATTCCTCGGCGAGCTCGATGAGAGTTCCCGTATCCTGCGCAAGTGCGTTCAGCTTCTCCCAGCCGGTCACCCATTCCTTCTTCGAGTTTATCTCTTGCAGTATTTTTTGAGCGGAAACGTTATCATTCCAGAAATCCTGCTCGTGCGTTCTGGCCTGGAGTTTCCCGATGTCGACGAGCTTGCTGTCGAGGTCAAAGATACCCCCTCAGCGACGCGAGTCGCTTCTGCTGCTCGGCCAACTTGTCTTTAAGATCTTCGAACATAATCAGATTTCAATTAGACAACTCGTATGTGCAACTCATCGAGCTGCTTCTTGTCGACTGTCGAGGGGCAATCATCCATGAGGGAAGTAGCGCTCGCCGTCTTGGGAAATGCGATGACGTCCCGAATCGATTTCTGACCCGTCAGCAACATCACGATGCGATCCAGCCCGTACGCTATTCCACCATGCGGCGGGGCCCCGAATTTGAAGGCGTCGAGCATGAAGCCAAACCTCAATTGAGCCTCCTCGGCGTTGATGCCCAAGAGTGCAAACATCTTGCTCTGCAAATCAGAGTCCGCGATTCTGATGCTGCCCCCGGCGATTTCGTTTCCGTTCAATACCAGATCGTACGCGCGCGCGCGGGCCTTACCAGGATCTGTATCGAGCAGCGAAACATCTTCCGGCTTTGGTGAAGTAAATGGATGGTGGACAGCCACGAAGCGTTTCTCTTCCTCGCTGTATTCGAGCAACGGGAAATCCGTAACCCAGAGGAAATCCCATTTGTCTGGCGGAACGAGCTTGAGCCGGTTTGCCATCTCGAGCCGGAGGGATCCCAGAATGGTAAGTGTCTTCTGCCACGGTCCGGAAACCAGCAGTATGAGATCTCCTGTCTTCGCTCCAACAGCATTGGCGATTGCCTTTACTTCATCCGGCTTCACGAACTTGTCCACAGACGACTCTATCTTCTCTGCGTGGCATTTCACATAAACGAGTCCTCCGGCTCCGAGAGACTTCGCCAGATCCGTGAGGCCGTCGAGTTGATTGCGCGTATAATCGGAGAGTCCCTGTATCGCGAAGCCGGCAACGACTCCCCCCTTTTTCACCGTATCACTAAAGACCCTGAAACCGCTCTCGGCCACGGCACCTGAACAGTCCGCAATTTCGAGTCCGAACCGCGTATCAGGCTTGTCGCTCCCATATCGCTCCATCGCCTCCTTGTACGTCAGTCGCCGGAACGGGGCATGCAGGGCCACACCCTGAAGGTCCTTCCACATATCGACGATGAGTCCTTCAGTCATTGTCAGCACGTCGTCTTCGTCGACGAACGACATCTCGACGTCGATCTGAGTGAACTCCATCTGACGATCAGCGCGAAGGTCTTCGTCGCGGAAGCATTTCACAATCTGAAAATACCGGTCAAACCCCGCGACCATCAGGATCTGTTTATACGTCTGCGGTGATTGCGGCAGAGCATAGAACTTACCGCGGTGCACCCGGCTGGGGACGAGATAATCTCTGGCCCCTTCGGGAGTGCTCTTCATGAGAATGGGAGTTTCGATTTCGATGAATCCGTTCCGATCATAGTACGAGCGGGTGACCTGGTAGACACGATGGCGGGTGATGAGATTCTGCTGCATGGAAGGCCGGCGCAGATCCAGGTACCTGTATCGAAGGCGAAGGTCTTCGTTCACCTCGAGATCGTTTTCAATCGGGAAAGGAGGAGTTTCCGACTTGTTCAGGATTGTCAGTTCGAGGCCCGCGACATCGATTTCGCCCGTTGCGATTTCCGGATTTGTTGTCCCTTGGGGACGCAGCTCGACTTTGCCTGTCACAGAAATGACAAACTCCGAACGCAGGCTTTGTGCGAGTTCATGCGCCTGGCTGTTGTGCTGTGGTGCAAACACGACCTGTGTAATTCCATAGCGATCGCGCAGGTCGATAAAAATGACGCCTCCGAGGTCGCGCCGGACAGCGACCCATCCATTGAGCGTGACCGTTGTACCAATGTCAGATGTTCTCAACGCGCCGCACGTGAAGGTCCGTTTCTTGTATGTACTCACCGGGATAGCCCTTTAGCCTGTTCTTGCAATAGAAACAAAAATGCGAGAAGCCGCGTCTCCGCAGACCTCTCGCATATAGTGAATGGTCGTCAATTCAGGTGTTTCGTCACCTTGTCAGTAAGTGCCTGTTTCGGAACTGCGCCGACTATCTGCTCCACAACCTTCCCGTTTTTGAAGATAAGGAGCGTGGGAATGCTGCGGATGCCAAACTGCATCGACGTCTGCTGATTCGAATCCACATCGACCTTCCCCACCTTCAGTTTTCCTGCAAAGTCATTCGCAATCTGCTCTACAACAGGAGCAATCATCTTGCAAGGCCCGCACCACTCTGCCCAGAAATCAACCAGGACAGGGGTCTGAGAATCCAGAACCTCTTGTTTGAAATTTGCATCTGTTATTTCAATCGGCTTCATCGATAGACCTTCCTTTCGAGATTCAACCTTGCAACCGAACAGACGCCGGGCCCAACAGCTGTTTTACCAGGCGGAGGAACTGTGCGCTCGGTTCAACGCTCAAATTCTTCAATAAATATACTGAATTCTTAGATAAACCGCCACCAAGCACGCTAACGTAGCATGCGCACTTACCGCGATGGCGTTCCATAATGGTCCGGAGTTCCAGAACCATTTGCTCGCTGACGACATCGAGGTTCACTGAGAGTGCGATACTCTTGGTAAATCGGTCACGAACGTTTTCCATCGGTATCACCTCATTCACGAGGATTTTCAGGAGATCCCCCGTTGTTTCTCCTTTCCCGATGACCATGACCATGGAATCCGGGTTGAGGATTTTGGCGTACTTCTGAAATGGGTCTGAGAACACAATGCAGTCCGCCTTGCCGGTAAAATCCTCGAGCGTCACGAAGGCCATCGTGTTCCCCTTCTTGTCGATCTTTCTTTTCACCCCAGCCACAATTCCACACGCCCGTACGGTCGAATTCGGTTTGAAACCTGCACTGTTTCCCAGGCGGGTATTCGCGAAGGCCTCAATCTCATCGCGATACTTGTCCAGCGGATGACCGGACAAATAGAACCCGAGAACAGCCTTTTCGCGGGCAAGAATCTCAGGCTCCTTCCATGCCTCAGTATTCGGCAGCGATGGTCGCATATCGACTTTCGCAATGCTCGTCTCGAAGAGGTTCGACTGTCCCTTTCCTGAATGCTCCTGGGCGTTCTGGCCGTGCCCGACTGCTTTCTCCACACTTTCAAACAACTGCGCACGATTCACGTGCAGTGAATCAAACGCACCGGCCTGAATCAGGCTTTCCATCGTCTTCTTGTTCACGAGACGCAAATCGACCCTTGCGCAGAAATCGAAAATATCCACGAACTGGCCTTTGTCAGTCCGGGTTCGCACAATCGCCTCCACCGCACTCACTCCAACATTCTTGATGGCACTCAAGCCGAACCTGATTGCCTGCTGCTTCACAACGAACGTAACATCTCCTTCATTCACGTCGGGCGGCAGCACGGGAATGCCAAGCTTCCTGCAATCGTCAGTCAGGACAACGATCTTGTCCGTGTCCGACACTTCGCTTGTCATCGTCGCAGCCATGTATTCAGGCGCATAATGCGCTTTCAGGTAGGCAGTCTGATAGGCAAGGACTGAATACGCGACGCTATGCGACTTGTTGAAACCGTACGAAGCGAACTTCTCGATCAAATCGAAGATGTCCCCGGCAGTTCTCCGGTCGATAGACTTCAGCACTGCCCCCTCAACGAACTCCTTTTTCTGCCTGGCCATGAGCTCTTTGTCTTTCTTCCCCATGGCACGGCGCAGCAAATCCGCCTGGGCAAGACTCAGTCCGCCTATCTCGCTCGCGATCTTGATGACCTGCTCCTGATAGACAATGATCCCGTACGTTTCCTTCAGGATGGGCTCTAAACTCGGATGGATGTACTCGATCTTCTTCCTGCCATGCTTGCGGTCGATGAAGTCCGGTATGTTCTCCATCGGACCCGGCCGATATAGCGCGTTCATTGCCACGAGATCATGAATCGATGTGGGCTTGAGCTTGCGCAGGTAGTCCGTCATTCCGGAACTTTCAAACTGAAAAACAGCAACCGTCTGTCCGTTACAGAACAACGCAAGCGTCGCCGGATCATCAACCGGGAGACGGTCGAGGTCGATGTCGACGCCGTGGTTTGTTTTGATCAGTCGAAGAGCATTGTCGATCACTGTAAGCGTCCGCAGACCCAGGAAGTCCATCTTAAGGAGGCCGGCCTCCTCCAGATCCTTCATGTTGTACTGGGTCATCAGGTCAGTTTGCGGCGTCTTGTACATCGGAACGTAATCGCTGATATCTCCTGGCGCAATGACTATACCAGCGGCGTGCGTCGAGACATTCCTGTTCATGCCCTCAAGCACGAGGCCTGCGTCGATCATAAGACGGATCTTGTCGTCCCCGGTCTCCTTGATCGTCTTGAGTTCGGGGACGGACTCGAGGGCTTCTGCGAGCGGCGTCACCTTTCCAAGGACCACCGGGATGTGTTTCGTCAACGGATCGATGGTACTGAGCGGGACGCCCAGTACTCGGCCGACATCTTTAAGGACGGCACGCGTGGAGAGAGTACCAAAGGTGACAATCTGGGCGACCGAATGTTCCCCGTACTTATTTTTGACGTAGTTGATTACCTGATCTCGCTTGTCGTCAGCAAAATCGACATCGATGTCAGGCATGCTCACGCGATCGGGGTTGAGGAAGCGCTCAAAGAGGAGGTCAAAATGCAGCGGATCGACGTCTGTGATTCCGAGTGCATAGGAAACAATGCTGCCAGCGGCGCTGCCTCGCCCCGGGCCGACACGAATTCCCATGCTGCGAGCCGCGTTGATGAAGTCCTGCACGATCAGGAAGTAGCCGGCATATCCCATGCGCTTGATGACAGCGAGTTCGTGTTCCAGCCGGGAGTCTATTTGGGGCGTCCTGGTAGGGTAGCGCCTGGATATCCCCTCCCGTGACAACTTGTCGAGATAATCCTCGAGAGAAGTGATCCCTTCTTCTTTCGGAATGGGAAACTGCGGCATGTGGTTCTTCTTCAAATCGAGCGTCAGATTGCATTTCTCTGCTATCTCGAGTGTCGAAGTGATCGCCTGGGGAAAGTCTTTGAATGCACGGGTCATCTCTGCCGTGGACTTGAAGTAGAGCTGATCAGTACCATAGCGCAGTGTCTTGTATTCCGGGGAATATGTGCTTGTCGCATCCGGTATGCAGAGCATGATGTTGTGCGCCATCGCGTGCCCTGCCTGGATGTAGTGACAGTCATTTGTCCCGACAAGCTTGAGGCCCAGCTCCCGCGCTATGCGGGGCGCGTTTTCCAGAATCGGTTTTTCCACCTCGAGCCCGTGGTTCTGGATTTCGACATAGAAATCATCGCCAAAAATGTCTTTGTATACACCAGCGACTGTTCTTGCCTCGTCATAATTCCCATTTACCAATTGCGAGCCAACCACACCGCCCGGACATGCGGAAGTGGCGATGATCCCCTCCTTGTACTGACTGAGGAGTTCTACATCGATCCTGGGTTTGTAGTAGTATCCCTCCGTATGACCCAGGGTCACGAGCTTGAGGAGGTTTCTGTACCCGCGTTCGTCTTTTGCGAGAAGGAGGATGTGGTGATAGATTCCGCGTCCCTGCCCCTGGCTTGACTTCTCAGATTGAAGCGATTTGTCAAACCGGCTCCCACGCGTCACGATGTACGCCTCGCAGCCAACGATAGGCTTGATGCCTGCCTTTTTCGCCTTCTTGTAAAACTCCAACGCCCCGAACATGACTCCATGATCCGTCAAGGCAACTGCAGACATCTTGTTCTGCACAGCTGCTCCGATCAGAGTCTCAACGGTTGATGCGCCGTCCAGGAGGCTGTAGTGGGAATGATTGTGAATGTGAACGAATTCAGGCATACTCAACAGGATGATACTACATGAGTGGAAGCTGGTGGACCAAGCAGAGAGTACGAAGTACTAAGCCGGGAGTCAACAGCGGTTGTGATCAGACTCCAAGAGCGAGCATCTTGGGCTCTGTCATCTCTTCAATGGCGTAGCGAACTCCCTCACGCCCGAATCCAGAGTCTTTGACCCCTCCGTACGGCATGTTGTCAACTCTGAATGTCGGGTTCTCGTTGATGATGACAGCTCCCACGTCGAGGTGATTGTACGCATAGAGAATATTCCGATAGTCGTTTGAAAACAACCCTGCCTGCAGACCATATCGCGAATCGTTCACCCCGGCAACGGCTTGCTCGATTGTATGGAATTTGTGCAGTGTCACCACGGGTCCAAACACCTCGGTACAGAAGACTTTAGCTTCCGGCGAAACATCTATGAGCACCGTCGGTTCAATGACCCTGCCCACGTGTCCTCCGCCGAGGAGGACCTTCGCGCCCAATTCTTTCGCTTCCTCGACCCAGGAGATGATTCTGTCGACGGACTCGGAGTTGATGACCGGACCTGCGACCGTTTCCGGATCAAGCGGATTGCCGACACGGAGTTGTCGTGCAGCATCGAGAAAACGTCTGAGGTATTCATCGAAAATGTCGTGATGCACATAGATTCGCTGAACCTTGATACAGACTTGACCCGAGTAGATGAAAGAGCCGAGCAGGTTTTTCTTCACAGCCACTTCAATGTCCGCAGAGCGGTCCACGATAACGCCGGCGTTCCCTCCCAATTCCAGAACAACCTTCTTCTTCCCTGCTTTGGACTTTAAGGTCCATCCAACCGCAGGGCTCCCTGTGAAGCTGAACAATTTGATTCGCTCATCCTGGACGAGCCGCTCGGCGAGCGAATTGGTGCACGGGATGACACTGAATGCCTCGCGAGGATACCCTGAAGATTCAATGATCTTTGCCAAGCGAAGACTCGTCAAGGAGGCCTGCGTTGCCGGTTTCAGCAGGAACGCGTTGCCGCTCGCAATAGCCGGTGCGACCTTATGTGCAACGAGATTGAGGGGAAAATTGAAAGGCGAGATTCCAAGAACAACCCCAAGCGGAAAGCGCCGAATGACGCCAAATCGGCCCTGCCCAGCCGAAGCAATATCGAGGGGAATCACATCTCCGCCAAGTCTTCTCGACTCCTCCGCGGCATATTGAAAGGTGGTGATGGATCTTTCGATTTCGACCCTGGCCGCTGATATCGGCTTTCCAACTTCTGCTACGAGGCCGAGTGCAAATTCTTCCTTCTGCTCCCTGATCCCTGCAGCAATCGCGGACAGGATATCATACCGCTCGTGGCTGTGGAGAACCCTGGTTTTTTCGAACCCCTCCTGTGCGCGCTCTACCGCTGTGTCAATGTCAACCTCGTTTGCGAGGGATACCTTCCCCACGAGAGAATTGTCGAACGGATTGAGAATCTCGACGAATCTGTCTTCGGTCGATGTTCCCTTCCACTCGCCTCCAATGTAGCACGGTGAGGCTGGCGTAGGCATAGCACTCTACATGGACAACAACTTTTTGACAGTCGGGATAAGGTCGGCGATCGGAACCATTGATCGTTCTTTTGTGCGGCGCACCTTCACTTCATACTGACCGTTCTTGAGCCCTTTGTCGCCGACAATGACCTGGATTGGCATGCCAAGCAGATCGGCGTCCTTGAATTTGAATCCGGGCGAGACGTTCGTACGATCGTCGAAGAGAGCGTCAAGCCCCGCCTCATTCAACGATTTGTATGCCTGATTGGAATGCAGGACGACATCTTCGTTATTCATGTTGATGGCAATGACGTGTACCAGATACGGAGCAAGCGATGGATCCCAGATAATGCCGTCGGCATCATGGTTCTGTTCGATGGCGCACGCGATGATTCGTTCGATTCCGATGCCATAGCTGCCCATGATCACAGGCTTGGCCTGTCCCCCCTCGTCCAGAAACGTGACGTTGAGCGCATCGGCGTACTTCGTGCCTAGCTTGAAGATATGTCCCAGCTCGATCGCGTTGGAGATTTTCAGCGGCGATCCGCACGCCGAGCACGTTTCGCCTGGTTCAACAGTTCTCAGATCGAAGTAGCCCTCGACTGCGACATCACGAGCGATGTCGATGTTGCCTAAATGGTAGTCGTTTCGGTTCGCGCCACTGATCAGGTTGTTGGCGCCCTCAAGTCTCTTGTCCGCAATGATGCGAAATCCTTTCAAACCGATAGGGCCAATCGAACCCGCGTCTGCTCCTGTGAGAGCCTTGAGCTCTTCTGCCTCCATTGCGCGGAACTCGCCGCCTCCCAGCGCAGAGGTGAGTTTCGATTCGTTCAGCTGGTCATTACCAACCATGAGGATGAGGAGGGGATTTCCATTGTGACGATAGACCAGGGATTTCGCGAGTCGCGCTCTGTCAACCTTCAAGAATGCGGCCAGCTCATCAATGGTATGGACATTTGGCGTATGAATGTCTGCACTCGGCTTGCTGTCACCGTCTCGTCCGGCTGCCGGGATTCTCGAGCCTGCAACTTCCAGGTTGGCGGCATAGCCGCACTTCTCGCAAAGGACAACTGTATCCTCACCAGAATCAGACTCGACCATGAATTCTTGCGATCCCGTCCCCCCCATCGCGCCGCTGGAGGCACCGACCACGAAGAATTTCAATCCACAGCGGGCAAAAATACTTCGATACGCCTGTGCATGAGCCTCATATCCCTTGTCGAGCCCCTCCCAGGTCGTGTCAAGCGTATAGGAATCCTTCATGATGAACTGCCTGCCTCTCAAGACTCCTGATCGCGGCCGCGGTTCGTTCCTGAACTTCGTTTGTATCTGGTACCATATCTGTGGCAAGTCCTTGTATGACTGGATGTGCATGGAGGCGATCCAGGCAATAACTTCTTCGTGCGTTGGGGCAAGAACGAGATCCCGCTCCTTGATGCTCAGAATGAAGTTCGGAATGTTCCGGCGACCCGTCTGAATCCAAAGCGATTCGGGATTAAGGGCAGGCAGATAGAACTCCTGACCCCCGATTGCATTCATTTCTTCGCGTACGATTTGCATCGCCTTGAGCATCGATCGGTACCCGAGCGGCAGAAATGAATAAATTCCTGCGGTGAGCTGGCGCATGAGCCCCGCCCGGAGCATGAGTTGGTGACTTGGAATGGTCGCGTCAGCAGGAGTTTCCTTCTGAGTGGGGATGAAGGCCTTGGAGAATCGCATGGCAAAGCTAAGTGGTTATTTGGTGAATGGTTAGCTCAAGATCGATGAGCAGGGATGCAAACTTCGGACTGATCAAACGACAATCGGAAATCGAAATTCGACAATCGACAATGTTTCGTGCCCCCGAGACGACTCGAACGTCCGACAACCGGTTTAGGAAACCGATGCTCTATCCAGCTGAGCTACGGGGGCATATTCAATGGCAAAGTTACGGAAATTTCAGGGGGCGTGCAAGACTGTTGTGCATTCCACCGGGAACAAGTTGGCCAGCCAGCGAAACACTGACCAGGAGATTTCCGGCGGCCTTTCAATTTCTGCATCGGATTGAAAAGCAGAAGTTGCCTGAGACGTTGTGCGCTCGGATCGACATTCATTCGAGGCAAGAAACCCACGCCCTCAAACGGATTGTTCTAGGAAGCGAAAGGCAAGAGCGACAATTCCGTGAGTACGCCCGAAAGTACCTCAACGGCTAGCGGGATGAGCACCACGTCTGGAAAAAGTTCCGCTTCGGTGTATCGCGTCATAAGAAACATTGCCAGACCAATCGCCAGCAGACGCGAAAACGCGTATGGCAGTGGGATAGGGACGATGGTGAGGAGTACACCAGAACCTGCAATCACGATGCAACTCATCAACGATATCTGAATAGAACGAACCTTGCAGGCCAGGAAATAGAGACCACTCCGAATGAAAAGCGGAAGAAATGCAACGAGAACGATTCGAAGAGGGTCGTACTTCACTCTTTCTTCCTGGCATTGTCCCAGGCACGGAGGAACATCATTGCATCAATGTCACCCAACGCTGAGGCGCGTGTGTAGCATCGGATACCTTCCGCCTCTTTCCCAAGAGAAAGGAAGAGCGAACCAAGGTTTCGCAAGGGAAGCGTGAACGAGGAATCACAAGCAATTGCTCTTTCATACAATCGTTGTGCTTCGCTGACCTCACCTTTTTCCTGATAGGCTTCACCCATTCCGTTCAAGGACTCGGCATGCTGCGAATCGAGGTCAAGTGCCTGCCTGAAGTAGACGATTGCCCGATCGTACTCGGATTGAGCGTTGCAGAGGCGTCCGCTGCGGAAATACCCCGCAGGATCATCGGGAGCATACCGTACGACGTTCTCCAATGCAGCTGTGGCTTGCGAATAGTCGTGACGCTTCTCATAGATGTCCGCCAGGGCGTAGTACAATTCTGTATCCGTCCGATCAACGCGAAGCGCCGAGCGGTAGATGTCGATCGCATCCGCCTCTTTACCGATTCGCCGATACAATTCGGCCAGCCGCTTGTATGTGCTTGCGTTTGACGCCGACAAGTCGATCGCGCGGAGATAGGATATCTGTGCGGCAGCGGCGTTCCCCATCGCTTCGTACGTCCTCCCCTTGTTGATCCATGGGGTATCCCAATCGGAAACGAGGTTGATGGCTGAACCAAACTGTTCCAAGGCCCGGACATAGAGTCCTCTGGCGAGTTCAATCTCACCGAGCCCGTTATAGGATTCCGCTTGCTCATCCAGATACAGCGTCCGATACCCGGACCCGCGGTTGCGCGCTGACATCCCCCACGCAAGTGTGATACAATACTTGAATGTGGTCTCCGCGCTATCCGTCCTTCCGGTTTCGAACAATCCATGTGCAAGCGTATTGTACGCCTCCACGAATTCCGGATCCATTCCGATAGCCTTCCGACACAACGCGATCGCGATGTCAGGGTTTCCCAGATCCAGATGAACGGCTGCGAGCCTTTCATATGCGCTCTCGCGTTTTGGTTCAAGTTCTATCACTTTCTCGAACGCTAGCATCGCCTCTTCGAGGTCTCCTCGTTGATAGTATGACAGCGCCAATCCGAAAAAGGATTCTGCCCTTTTGTCCTTTTGCCTGATCGCCTCGATGTACATATCAATGGCGCGAGAGTAATCACCGGCCACATACAATCGTTCAGCGAGCTCGAAATAGCCGAGGTAGCGCGAGATCGCGCAGGAATTCAGCGTAAGGGCGACCAGGATGACTGCGAAAGTCTTCAACGAGATCAGTCCTTCTGTACCGGGCGTTTCATACCGGTCAATCCTGTTGCTTTGATGACGTCCCGGTAGGTTGTCAGCTGAACGTGCTGTGACTCGACCAATTGTCGGAACGATGCTGAGGTTACGGATTTGAGTTCTGCCTCCCGATGTTTGCTCATTTCCCGAAGCCCGAATGAATTCAAATCCTCGAGGGCATCCATCTCCGGGGTCTGGAGACCGATATGAAAAACCATCAGATTGATGGATGTGTGAGGCAGTGAACGTGTCCGGGCAAGGAGTGTATCGACCTTGCTCGCAATCGGAGCGCTGTACACTCCGTCTACATCCGTTTCACCGAAGTACCTGGAAACGCCAAGACCGTAGTGCTTCGCGAGAGATTCCACCAGGGCCCGTAATTCGGGTCGATCAACCGCCGTTCCCATGTGGTAGTCGACGTAGTCTATTTGTATCCCGCAATGCATCGCACGTTCGATCTGTGCCCTCAATTCGGTTTCAATTTCCCCCAATTGTGGATGGTGAGCAAAAAATGCTGCACGCGAGGGGAAAAAGAAACCAAGGCTGTCAACAAGGCTTGGTACAGCGCTCTTCCCTGATACAGGTCCCCAACGGTAGTTCTTCCACTCCGCATTGAGTGTGAGGTGAATGCCGACAGATGCATGCGGATACCGTCTAAGCAAGTCAATCGCCTCCTGATACCACGGACAGGCGAACATAACTGAAAAGGAGACTGGCATGCCGGTCTCCAGCACCTGCTTTGCTGCCAGATTGACCGTGTGACACATGCCGAGATCGTCACAGCGAATCAAGACAACGGGTGAGGAGGAATCGGAAATGGAAACAGTCGCAGAGTAACAATAGCAGCTCAGGAGAACAACGAGCAGCAGAATTGGTTTCACTTTCATGCGTTTGACCTTTGTAGTCATGTGGGCAACGGCCACGGTGGGTTACAGAAAGCAAATCTATGCAAATTGTCTCCAGATTCAAGTCGAAGCAATCACCTATTCCCTGCCCGCAGGAGTGAGTGAAGATGTTGCCTATCCAACTGCATTGCAGCAGCGTGCAAATTGGATCGATTGCCGGCCTGAGATTGGACGAATACCAGTCTGTTGACGTAGTGAATTTTCGCACGACGCCATCTTTCTATCCACCACCCACGGGTGGGTGAACAGCCGGAAGGGAAAGCGCGTCGAACCTATGGTAGCCATCCTGACTCCCAAAAACAACCCGGCATTTAACCCCGAAATCCTTGATTTTCCGTGTCTCTTTGAGTACACTTGCCCAGAACGAATCGTCTCCTAACATCACCGGCCACTCGTGACTTCTCCCCAAGCTCGTCTCATTCCATTCGAACCGCTTCAGCAATTCCGACAGTTATTTCCGCACACTGAGCAGGGAGTGATCTATCTGAATCACGCTGCCGTCAGTCCGCTCTCGACACGGGTATTGCGTGCTCAAGTTGGACATTTGCAGGATCGTTCTTCCGGCAAGATCGAGACCTACTGGGAGGACGTCAAGCAGATCGAGGAAACGAAGAAGTGTGTTCAACGAATGATCAACGCAGAATCGATCGACCGTATCGCCTTCGCCGGCAACACGTCTGATGCGCTCAATGTTATCGCGTCGGGCCTCGATTGGAAACCGGGAGACCGGATCCTTCTCAATGACCTCGAATTTCCGTCCAATGTCTATCCGTACTATCACCTGAAGAGCCAGGGAGTCGAAATTGATATCATCCATTGCCCTGACGGAACCATCAGGCCGGAGGCGGTGTACGCAGCACTGCGACCTCGCACGCGTATTTTGGCCATCAGCGCCGTTCAATTTCTATCCGGATACCGTGCGGATCTGGCCGTACTCGGCGAGGTGTGCCATGCCCGGGGTATTCTGCTCGTCGTAGATGCCATGCAGGCCGTTGGAGGGGTTACCGTGGATGTCCAGGCGATGAAAATCGACGGTATGGCAGCCGGGGCCGCAAAGTGGCAAATGGGACCGCAGGGAATCGGCTTTCTCTATGTCACCGAAGAACTCCAGGCAAGGATACACCAAAAATATCTTGGTTGGCTTTCAGTCGAAAACCCATGGGACTTTTTTAATTTCGAGCAGGCCCTCACACCGACGGCGAACCGCTACGAGGGAGGCACCGTCAACATCCCCGGCATGTGGGGAATGCACGCGGCTCTGAGCACGCTTCTCGAAGTCGGACCTCAGGTCATCGAGTCCCATGTGCTGGCTTTGACCGGAGCTCTTCTCGAAGAATTCCACCGTATGGATGGAGTGTCTCTCTATTCCCCTGTAGCGCTTCATGAGCGTTCAGGCATCATGACGATCGCGCCGCCGTCGGGAGTCGACCCCACCGCAGCCTTCGAAGAACTGACACGAAGAAAAATCTACATTTCCCTGCGCGGAGGGAAGCTCCGATTCGCTCCCCACTTCTATAATTCACTGGACGAAATCCGTACGGCGGCAGATGCGACGAGGGAAGTATTCAAGGCTCTCTCTGCCCGATGAGGTGATTGAGGGAACACGGTCATCTTTTGAGCGAAAGACTTAGTGCGCGGGCTGCAGTGCCCGGGTCGCGGACTGCGTTGTAACAGCAATTGTCTGCTTCACACTCACCATCAGCCAAAGAAAATATCTGTGTTCTCCCGCGGGACAAAACAGCGACTGGCTGAAACATTACTCACCTTCTTCTGCTTCTTCATTCTCGCCGTCGCGTGCTTCCACCCTCTCAATGCCCAGACTCGGATTACGCTGAGACTCACAGATTGGGCTGATCTGGACGAGGTTCCGCTTGATCAGCTGGCTCTCGCAGAATTCAAGCGGCTCTATCCCGCCATCGACGTTCTCTACGAACCCAACCCGGGGCGACAGTACGAAGAAAAGATTTTGACTGCGCTCGCTGCAGATGATCCCTCTGACGTGTTTCTGCTGGATTCCAAGCTTATTCCAACCTTCACGAACAAAAAGATCCTTCTCGATCTGAACCCGTTTGTGCAACAGCTTCGAATCGACACAGCCCGATGGTATCCCAATGTTCTCGCCATCGCGCGAAAAGGAGAAGCCCTCTTCGCATTTCCGAAGGGCTTCACTCCACTGATGGTCTATTTCAACAAAGACATCTTTGACGGTGCCAATCTCCCCTATCCTGCGAGTTCGTGGACGTGGAATGAGTATCTCGCCCTCGCCAGGAAGACGACCGTTGATTTCGATGGTGATGGGACACCAGATCAGTATGGAACTTCCTTCACAAACTATTTCTATTTCTGGATTCCGTGGGTTTGGAGGACCGGGGGCGACGTCATCGACCCGTCTGGAACGACCGCCTCGGGCTATCTGAACTCCCCTGCGACCGAATCGGCCCTTTCCTATCTGATTGATCTGCGTACTGTTCACAAGGTAGCTCCGAACACCGGGAGCTGGATACAATCAGAAAAAACTGGAATGAACGTTCAGCTCTTCATGAACGGGAAGATCGCAATGATGGTTGACGGACACTGGCGGCTGCCACGGATACTCCGGCAGATTGAGCACGGGACTCTCCGCGTGGGAGTGGTTCCGATGCCGAACTATCCCGGAGGACACTCAGTGAACGTCATGTACGAATCGGGCTGGTGCGTTCCTGTCAGTTCGAAACACCCCCGCGAAGCGGCTATTCTCGCAGCGTTCATGGCCGGCGAGAAAGCAAACCGCATTCGGGCCTCAAAACAACTTGAGATCCCTTCCGTACGCAATGTGGCAGAGGAGGTTGTCGCGGCTGACTTGCTTGGACTCGAACGCCCCTTTGCGAACGAGATACCATTGTGCCGTCAGCCGTGGGGCTCTATTATCGAACGCTTCAGCGAGGTTGAATGGACATTGCAGGATGCTGTCGATGAAGTTATGGTGAACGGCAAGCCGATTCATGAAACAATGACCCGCTACGCAGCAACAATCGATGCCCAACTCGCGAACATACGAAAGCACCAGGCGTTTGAATTCAAGCCTATTCGAGAGCACTCCGACATACTTCGGTTCCTTATCGTTGTGACATTCATAGTTTTCAGTGCATGCGGAGCGATGTATCTGAAATCCCGCGGTCACACGCGCGCCTCGACACGCACAGCGCTTGGCTTCCTTGCCCCTTCCCTGCTCCACCTGACCGTTTTTATCTTCACGCCGATTGCATTTGCCGCATACCTTAGCCTGCACCGGTGGGATGTCGTAGTGCCGGACAAACCATTCGTCGGCCTGGAGAACTTCAGGGAACTCGCGTCGGACACGACATTCTGGAATGCGCTGAAGAACACGGCACTATATACATTGAATGTACCCATCGCAATGGCCATTTCTCTCGTCGTGGCGCTGATGATGAACAAGCGGCTCAAAGGAGTCGCGTTTCTCCGGGCGCTCTATTTCCTTCCAAGCGTCACTTCATTCGTCGCAATTGCCCTCGTCTGGATGTGGATCTATCATCCCACGTTCGGCGTGGCCAACTTCGTACTCGGATTTTTGGGACTCGGTCCTGTGCAGTGGCTGAATTCGTCCAGCACGGCCATGGTTTCGGTGATCATATTTTCCGTGTGGCTCAGCCTTGGATACCAGATGGTCGTTTTCCTTGCCGGACTTCAGGGCATACCGGAAGAATTCCATGACGCAGCCCGGATCGACGGCGCAAACAGCTGGCAGCGTTTCTGGCGGATAACGCTTCCACTGCTCAAGCCCACGACGTTCTTTATCCTTGTCACCTCAATCATCGCATCGTTTCAGGTCTTTACTTCGATTTATGTCATGACTGGCGGCGGCCCGGTGGGAAGCACAGACGTCATCGTGTACCACATCTATCAATCGGCTTGGGAAGAGCTGAGGATGGGTTATGCCTCTGCAATGTCCTGGGTGCTCTTTCTCATCATCATGATAGCGACATGGATTCAATTCAAGATTTTGGGACGTGAAGCTGAATACAGTTGATTACTTTCAAAGGAGATACGTATGGCACTCAAGCCTATCAAACGCATTGCAATCAATACCGGAGGCGGAGACGCTCCCGGGCTCAATGCAGTCATTCGTGCAGCGGTGATCACTGCTATCGACCGTGGCTGGGAATGCATCGGCATCAGAGACGGCTAC
Source organism: Ignavibacteriales bacterium (assembly GCA_026390595.1). Taxonomy (NCBI): domain Bacteria; kingdom Pseudomonadati; phylum Ignavibacteriota; class Ignavibacteria; order Ignavibacteriales; species Ignavibacteriales bacterium. Next base: position 57,854 of record JAPLFQ010000033.1, on the reverse strand, counting down.
AACGGACTTCTACTCCCTGAACAATATCCCGATGGAGGGCTCATCCCACTGACAAGAGACCGGGTCCGGGGCATCACGCACCTTGGCGGCACAATCCTTGGAACGACAAACAAAGGAAATCCGATGAAGTATCCCGTCAAAGGCAGGGATGGGAAAATGTATGAGAAAGATCGGACGGGCGAGCTGGTGAAAATATTCAAGAAAGAAAAAATTGACGCCCTCATCTCTATCGGCGGAGACGGATCTCTCACGATTTCCAACGCGCTCGCACAGAAAGGGCTGCGAGTTGTCGGAGTACCGAAAACAATCGACAATGATCTCGAAAAGACTGTCATCACATTCGGGTTCGACACCGCAGTTGGATTTGCAACGATGTGCCTTGACCGTCTGCACTCGACGGCTGAGGCACATCAACGAGTCATGGTTGTCGAAGTAATGGGACGCTACGCCGGATGGATCGCTCTGAACAGCGGCGTTTCGGGCACTGCGGATGCAATCTTGATACCGGAAATCCCTTACGACCTCAAGAAGGTCGCTGACAAGATTCAAGACCGATATTCACGCGGACGCAACTTCGCTATTGTTGTTGTTGCCGAGGGCGCAAAGCCAAAGGGTGGAACCGTTTCAGTTGTTTCCAAAGAGCTTGGCCGGGCGGAACGCCTTGGAGGAGCCGGTGAGCGGGTTTCCGCTGAACTTCAGGAACTCACGGGACGCGAATCGCGGTGCGTGGTGCTCGGACACCTCCTGCGAGGGGGGTCCCCTACTACATTTGACCGCCTTATTTCGCTCAGATTTGGGGCTGCTGCCGTGCGCGCTCTCGAGGAGGGAAGGTCCGGGGTCATGGTTGCGCTCGATCCGCCGACAGTTCGCTATGTTCCGCTCGAGCAGGCGACGAGGCGCATGAAGAAAGTCCCGCTTGACTGCGACACGATGCTTACAGCAAGAGACCTCGGCATCTGCTTCGGCGACTAAAAAGATCCGCACAACCGGAGGAAACCGTCATGCGATATAGGAGTCGTATCATTGCGGTGTTGGATGAGCACGGAAACATGTGGGGCTCCGTTGATCGGAGGATCCTCGAGCTCTCCTCAAAAAACAATGTCAAGGTGATGCCCCTGGTGGTGAACCCTGGCTTCGATCAGCCTTCGTTTCATGCGCTTCTCCATGATTCCGCTGCCCGGGCTCGGGGTGTCTCCAACATGGTTCGCGTATGCCGAGAGAACAAATACTACGGCCTTCAGTTCGATTTTGAGAACATCCATATTTCGGACAAGGACGCGTTTACAGACTTCTACCGTCAGGCGGCAGCAGCCCTCCACTCGAACGGCTACGCAATCAGTGTCGCCGTCGTTCCGAGGTCATCTGAGGACATCGGTCCGACTGAATTCCACAAGTGGATCTATGAGTACTGGCGAGGCGTATTCGACTACAAGGCCCTGGCGGAGATTGGCGACTTCATTTCGCTTATGACCTATGAACAGCACACGCATCGGACGACCCCGGGGCCGGTGGCGGGTGTACCATGGATGGAAGCAATCATTCAATTCGTGATGAAAGGGGTACCGCCCGGGAAGATCTCTCTCGGAATCCCCTTCTACTCCAGAGTCTGGCAGCCCGAATATCAGAACAATGCAGCCCACGCCTGGGGAAAAAGCCTCGACTATGCCGAAGCAATGGCACTCGCTGAGCGTAACAATGCAACGTGGAAGTGGGATGATCGCGAGAAGGTATCGTATGCGGTCTACCCGAATGAGTTCCTCAACGAATACATTTACCTGGAAGACGCACGGTCGATGGCCGCCAAACTCGCCCTGGTGAAGAAATACCATTTCAGAGGCATCTCCGTTTGGCGTTTGGGCCATGAAGATCCACACGTGTGGGAACAAATCAATCCAGTGAAATAGTCAGGTTACTGTGCCGATGAAGCGTTTGAACCGACTTTTGATTTATGGCGGCCTGGTTCTGCTCGCGCTCTCCATGCTCCTCCCTTTTCTGTGGATGCTCAGTACTTCGCTCATGAGCGAATTGGAAGTGTATCAATTCCCGCCCCGGTTTGTCCCCTCCGTGTTGAAGTGGTCGAATTACGGAGAGGCAATGACGCTCCAACCGTTCGGGCGATTCTTCCTGAACTCTTTCATCGTTGCTGCTGCTTCCGTGATCGGGCAGCTCACGTTTTGCTCGATGGCGGCATACGCTTTTGCGCGGCTCCGTTTCCGATGGCGAGACAGAATCTTCGCCCTCTACCTGAGCACCATGATGATACCGGCGATGGTCACAATCATTCCGGCATTTCTCCTCATCAACACGTTCGGTTGGATGAACACCTACTGGGCGCTGTTCACTCCCACAGTCTCAAGCGTGTGGGGGATATTTCTTCTGCGCCAGTTCTTTCTGACAATTCCAAGGGATATCGAAGATGCAGCGCGCGTCGATGGCGCCTCGGAACTCACGATCTTCCTCCGGGTGATCCTTCCTCTGTCTAAGCCCGCTCTTGCGACGCTTGCAATTTTCGCCTTCATGGGGAGCTGGAAAGACTTTCTGTGGCCGCTGATCGTCACGAACCGGACCGACATGAGGACCGTCGAAGTCGGAATCGCTAATTTCAGTAACCTGTACACAACCGACTGGCCACATCAGATGGCCGCAGCCGTAGTTGTTATGCTCCCCGTCGTTGTGGTGTTCATTGCGGCACAGAAGTACTTCGTCAAAGGGATCACCATGACCGGTTTGAAGGGATGAAGTCTTCCTTTTCTAAGGACGGAACAATGACATGAAGAAAATCGACCTGCTCCGTTATCTTGAGCGAAACGACAAATGGTACCTCGGCGGCGGAAATCGCCTGCTATGGGCTCCCACGTTCCCTCTCTTTCTTGATTTCCCCGGATTCTGGGATGAAGCGCACTACTATAACTATGAGATCAAACCTCTGTTCACTTGGGCGATTCTCGATGACGCGGGACGGGAGTCCCCACTTACATTTTGCAGACGAACCTGGAATCCGGCTTTCATGACCCAGGAATACGATTGTACGCTCAAAGGAGATGCGCGGCATGTTCAGGTGCTGGAAACAAAATCCCTTCTTCCCAACGATGTAGCGCTCAGTGTCGTCACATTGAAAAACCGCTCACGCAATACACTCCGCCTTCACCTCGTGGCATGGACCATTCAGGAAATCGTCCCATCCAAATCATCGGCTTGGATAACCGACGTGGAGCGGGGTCGTGACGGAATTGCGTTCACCAAATTCGTACGTCCCTCGGTGGCACCGCACGTTGAAATTGCCTGCGCGCTTGCAATGCGTGCATCGAACCAATCCTATTCCGTCAGTCTCAGCGAGCGGACTGCTGTCCAGCCTCATTGGGCTCTGACTCCCTGGTTCGAGACGTTTCACGAAGGGAGATTGCAGAACACCAGCGAGATTACGGGATCGGAACAGGAGGGGCTCATCTATGCAGGACTTCACACAGAGATCACGCTCAAACCAGGAATGGAAGCTGAAATACCAATAGCCTTCGCGGCTTCCCCCTCGTCCGATGAGACCTATGGCAACGTACGTGCGGCTCTCCGCCAGAACAATCCGGCCGAACTGAGCAGAATCAGCTGGAACGATCACTTCGCCTCTGTCCCCCATTTTAATTCCTCGGACGAGTTCTTGACTCGCTACTACTGGTATCGATGGTACGGACTCAAACTTAACACCCAGTACGGCAATGATGGAAACTACAAACGTCCTTTTGTCTGTGAGGGGATCGGCTATTTTCGCGCTCCCATTTCGTACAGTGCTCAATGCCATATCCTGGAAAACCGCTGGATGCACGATCCTGAGCTCGCCCGCGGAAGCCTTCTGACATTTATCGACAACCAACGCGATGATGGCGGGTTCCGTGGCTACATCGATATGAACCACTACCGGCAGGAAATGTTCTACCACGCGAACTGGGGAAATGCCTTGCTTCAGCTTCACGCCATGCATCCTTCCGCGGATTACCTGGGGCAGGTGTACGAAGGGCTGAAGAAGTACGCCGGCTATTTCGACAAAGAACGCGACGAAGAGATCAGCGGACTGTACGACATCGAGAATCATTATGAGACGGGCCAGGAATACATGCACAGGTATACGGCGGTCAATCCACGGGCCGACGAGGAACATTGGGGCGAAGCATTCAGACTCAAGGGAGTCGATGTTACCGTCTATCTGTACGAGCTCAAACGGGCGTTGTCGGCCGTTGCCGAGACACTTGGCAGAACCGACGAAAGCGAGCTATGGAGAATCGAAGCCGGGAAGATCAAGACGGCTGTACTCGAGAGAATGTGGGACTCCGAGCAGGAGATGTTTTTTGATGTCGATCCTGCCTCTGGAAATCGGACCCTGGTAAAGGCCGCCACGTGTTTCTATCCATACTTCACCGACATCGTAGACAGGAGTCATCTCCCCGGACTCAAGCGTCATCTTCTAAACAAGAAAGAATTCTGGACGCCCTACCCCGTTCCCTCCTCCAGTGCGGATGATGAGTTCTTTTCAGCCTCTCCCACCTGGAAAGGCAAGCGCATGAACTGTCCGTGGAACGGGCGGGTCTGGCCGATGACGAACAGCCACATAGCAGAAGTCCTCGCCGCCGCGGCGATCGCATTCTCAGACAAAGGACTGCGCAAGAAGGCGGCTGAGTTCATGACGAAGTACGTTAGATTGATGTTCTTCGACGGAGATCCCCGGCGCCCGAACTGCTTCGAGCACTACAATCCCGAATCAGGAACGCCCAGTATCTACCGCGGCATTGATGACTACCAGCATTCCTGGGTAAACGACCTCATCCTGAAGTATGTGTGTGGAATACGACCGGAAGAGTTTTCTGTTCTCATCGATCCATTCCCATTCAACCTCGACTCCGTTACTGTTGACAATGTCCTGGTGCGAGGCAGATATCTCCGGGTGGACGTCCGGAGATCACGATTCACGGTTTGGCTCGATGGCGAACATCATGCCGAAAGTGTCATTGGCAAGGCTATCCAAATACAGATATAGTTCACGACAATCCCCCAACAATAATATCACCAGCGACAATCGACTTCCCTTATGGCAGATCTCCGGCGTGAGCTTTCCCTCTTTGACATGACCATGATCGCTATAGGGTCATCCATCGGTTCCGGAATATTCCTTACACCAGCACTCATTGCAAAAGCGCTCCCCTCTCCTGTCTGGATTCTCGGAATCTGGGTTCTCGGCGGTCTCACAACCATGTGCGGTGCCCTGACATATGCAGAACTCGGTGCCATGATGCCCCGGGCGGGCGGTGTGTATGTGTTTCTTACTAAAGCGTACGGGGGGCTGGTCGGTTTTCTGTACGGATGGGCATATTTCCTTGTCGTCAACACCGGTGCACTTGCTGCTTTGGCTCTGGCGTTTTCCACCTACCTCGGCTTCTTCGTGCCGTTTGCCGGCGAGCACACAACCCTGGTGGGAATACTGGGAATCATCCTGGTTACCATCATAAACATTCTGGGCGTTAAAGCCGGAGGCATCTTCTCCGATTTGTTTACGGTCCTGAAGATCCTTGGGATAGTTGCTCTCATCGCAGTTGGTATTGGCTGGGGATCGAGCACGACCACGGATTTCTCAATACCGCTCGGACACCTTCCGAACGGTCTGTCGAGCGCTCTGACGCTCGCCTTCGTGAGCGTTCTCTGGTCTTTTGGCGGCTGGCAGCACGCGACCTTCACGGCAGCGGAAGCAAAAGACCCAAAAAGGAGTGTCCCTCGTTCGCTCATCATCGGGGCACTCGCGGTTACGATCATCTATATCTCGACGAATGTTGCATACATGTTTCTCATGACTCCAGCTCAGATGGCAGCTTCTCCTCGCGTTGCAGCGGATGCCATCAGCCTTGTTCTCGGACCTGTAGGGGGCAGTCTGATTGCAATCACGATCTTCATATCCACATTCGGGACAACCGGTATCTACACACTGACGGCTCCGCGGATCTACTATGCGATGGCGAATGATGGCCTCTTCTTCAAGAAAGTCGCCGAGGTCCATCCAAGATTTCGGACACCGATGCTCGCCATTGCCCTTCAATCTGCCTGGGCGATCGTGCTCATCCTGTTTTGGGGAACATTCGAAAGCCTGATTTCCTATGTTGTGTTTACAGATTGGATATTCTTTGCGCTCGCAGCATTCAGCATTTTTATTTTCCGACGGCGTCTACCGCAGGCGGAGCGCCCGTATAGGACGCTTGGATACCCACTAACGCCCATATTGTTCGTGACGATTTCAACACTCTTTGTGATCTATACACTTTTCGAAAAGCCAGCAGAGTCGTTAGCAGGTCTTGCTTTCCTCGCCGCGGGTGTTCCGGTCTTCTTGTTCTGGAAAAGGAAGAACAGACCTCGATAGGATTGTGCAGTTGTTGCAGAACCCAATCAGATGATCTCAAGACGTTATGCATATCCCGGGTGTTGACGACGAACTCTCAGCAAAGAAACATCAAATGAGACAGATCGCCATAATCTTGTTTCTGGCATTTTCCAGTTCCCTTCTGTCTGCGCAGACGGTCTGGTTCCAGGACGATTTCCAACGCGTTGATCTCGGGCGTCAATGGAAGGCTGCGACAGGTGACTGGCACACCAAAGGGAATTGTCTTCAGATCAATTCGAGGGATTACGACGATTTGCTTTCGTCTTCGTTCTATGCGTTTGCGGACCAGCCATTCTCGATCGAAGCAACCCTCAGGGGCATTCGTGCTGGTCTCTATTTCAGCCTTGACGATCGGTCCTCAAAAGCGCTTTCGCACATGGTTCGATTCGACGAGAAGAGTTTTCTTGCCGGGTACTTCAATGCTGCAGGGGAATTCACAGCCACCAGCACTTTTGACTCTCCGAAGATACCATCCGACTGGACAACTCTTCGAATCGACGTCGACCCCGTACATAGCCGTTACAAGGTTTTCATCGACGGAGAAATCGTCGGCGTCGATACCAATCTCGTTTTCGTATCCGGGTACATAGGACTTGAATCCTCCGACGGATTGTCTGAGTTCAAATCAGTTCGCGTTTCCGCAAGCGGACCGCCATCGATCGTCCGAATACCGGGAAAACGTGATAAGGTTTCCTTCGCACATCTTGCCTACGTCCGTGAGCGTGGATCGACTCTCGAAGTCTACCACCCCGAGTTGAAACAATTGCTTCGGATCGATGCAGAAGGCTCACTGCTGTCAGCCGAGCCGATGAAGACACCTCCAGAGATGCCAAAGCAGATTGGACTCGACGGAAAGACATTTGCCATACTCGGCAGGCGGATACTGGTTTCAGACTCATCCGGAGCACTCGTCGATTCCATCTCAGAGCGGCTCGTTTCTCCAACCTCACTTGCCTCACACTCCGGAAAACTCTTTGCGGCCGATCCGGGCGCGAGAGTCATTTTCGTGTTCAACTCAAGCGGGCATCTTGAAAACACTATTGATGCTGCGGTCATCGGGGGATTCAAGGCCCCTCGCGGTATTGCTGTCTTCGGCAGGAACACCCTCGTCGTAGCTGACTACGACAAACTGGTCTTTTTGAATGATGATCCTCCGGCACAGCCATCGGCAATCACCGACAGGAATCTGGGAAGTTGTCAGATTTCATGGACGACAAACCTCTCTGGTCCCGCCTGGCTGGACGTGGCACGAGATGGAGAATCTTGGCGCACCGATGCTGCGGTCAATGATCACAATCAGCGATCTGTTTCTCTGTCCAAACTCAGTCCACTTTCGCGGTACAGCTACAGATTTGGTCCTGCCCTGAAGACAGTACCCGGGAAGTATTCCTCTTCGAAGCAGTTCCGCTTCTCAACTCCCCCCGCCGATCCAAGAATGACATCACTGACACGTCTGCCAGTGATGTGTATAGTGTACCGCACGATCAGCTACAGGGATAAGTACCCTCAGATTCACTTTCCCGGAGTCCCCGCTGGAAGGACTCTGGATTCTGCTGATATGGAGTATCTCAGACAGGCAACCGCATTCAACAGCGAGTTCTACTTTCGAAACTCAGGCTGTAAGGTAGTTCTGGATTTCGACATGTACGTCGTTGAAGACACTTTGTGGTTGCACGAAGTCGGAGACACTGATCCATATTGGTTATCGCCAAACGAGCGCGTAACGCACGACTTCGAGAAGGCGGCTCGCTTCTATGGAAAGAACCCCGACGACTATTGTGGACTGGTCTGTCCCTATGCCTGGTTCAACTATCCATCTCGTCGAGCAAGCGCACTACGCGATTCAACAAGAAAGGACACCGTTGTAATCAGGCAGGCTGTCGGCGGCGGCACGTACGGCGTACCGGCACCATGGAAGTATGGCAAGACGGCCGGATATACAAGCAACCCGTTCCAGGATCGCTTCAGCCGTCAGGACTGGTTGATCACGCATGAGTTTCACCATCAGATTGACGCCCTGATGGAGATGTCAGGGTTTCCAGAGTACTACCACGCTGATCAGCCATGGAAAATGCCGGGACGGTTCGGTGAAGACTTCGATTTCAATGCAAAGATCATCAGAAACGCAGACAGGACCTGTTGGCTTACTCTGAAATTTGGAAAGCTGTATGCAACGCTTGATGCCGACAGAGATGGGGTGCCAGATGACGACCGGACGCTCCCATTCGACGAGAAACGTCTGGGGAGCGACCCTGCTTCGAGCGACTCCGATGATGATGGTTTGTCAGATCTTGAAGAAGTGATGATGGGATCTTCGCGATCATCCTCCCTTACAAAGAAGGACACGGATAGCGACGGAATACTTGACAAAGTTGACCCTGAGCCCCTCTACCCCATGAATCCCGCAATTCAGCGAATCAAGAGTGTGACCGAGCTCGAGTCTTGTCCCTTCGGGGCGATTCATACCAGCTTGATGGATGCCCAATTTTATCTCGCCTGGACCGATTCCGCCCTCTATCTCTCTGCTCTCACTGCACAACCGGCAAACCTGCTCGTTCAGATCGATGCCAACAACGATGGTTGGTTCCACGGCTTTGACAATTTCCAAATTCGCGTGCTCAATAACGGAGATTCTGCGAAGGTGGCCGATTACTATCTTCGCGATTGTTCTGACTGGGTAAATACCCCGAAAGATCGACGGGACATCCTGCGATCGACGGGACTCAGCGTGGTCTCGGTCAAACTCGACCGATCCGGCAACACGATTTACCGTAATCGTCTCACCCTGAGAATCCCCAGAAACGATCGATACGGGTTACAGTTGGCAAGGGGGAAGAGGCTCAGTCTCCGTTTCGGAGTGCAGACCCAGACGGATCTCTGGGTTTGGAATGAACTGTTCGAACGAAACTACATGATGCAGGTAGAATTGCATTGAAGAAGATCGCGTTTCTCATCGTTGACCCTCATACACTCAACCAGGAGGAACATTCCGCCTGGTCATTCGTGTCGAGGCTCAAGACATTTCGAGCAGAGAAAGTTCTCTTCTCAGCCCTGGATAAGAATCCTCGCTCACTCCTGAACTTCGATCTTGCATGGTGGCACTTCGACGAGTCGCTTGAACTGCCGGAGATTGCAACAAACGACAGCACGATCAGATCCATCCGGGCATTTCTCTCGAAAGGACGGGGACTGCTCCTTTCCCTGGCCTCTGCACAATACGTTGTGGATCTTGGCCTCGAATCAATCAGGCCGAACATCTGTGTCTCCGGCCTGTGGGAAGAAAAGTCGTGGGCCGAAGGACATCCGGATACCCGCGGTTTCGGAGCTTTCGGTCAACATCCGATATTCAAAGGCTTTTCCGGGGGAACCTTCACATCGGCTCCGGACATCGGACGACGCTATACTGCTGCGTACTATGAAGATCAGCTCCCTGCTGCGGGCAGAGTTGTCGCAGTCGAAAAATTGTACATCAAGCTCGATGAGCAGCGCCGGAACGTCATCGAGCACAGCCTGGATGCAGGCCGGATCGTGTCCATCGGGTCGCACTTCTATTTTTCGGACTCGGAACAGCGGTTCAGAAGACAACTGGAACATTTCGCCTCGAATTGCTTCTCCTATCTGTCAACCCCAACCGCGCGGAAGTCAGAAAAGGTGAATGAGCGCATCTACTGGGACTTTTCCCTTCCGACCGTTGCCGAGTTCAGCCACCGGAGCAAACCGCTCTCGGTGACCTCGCACAAGCTCCCGACAAGATCGGACGAACTTGTTATCCATAGGGATTTTGCGGCGCCGGATCTGACTGAACAGTTTTTCGATCTCAGTGGCAGGCGGGTCCTGATCATGGGTGGAGAACGCGGCGGCATTTCCGAAATCTGGTGTCACCCGGTTCGAATACTGGACAATCTCAAGATTCAGTTTCGAGTCGGCAAAGCCCTCCCACAATGGAGCCACGAGCTCTCCCCCGTCGTGACGATATGCCCTGAATCGCTCACCCGCAGATACAACTTGAATGATGCAACAATCGAAGAAACTCTTTTCGCTGATCTCTTAAAACCGTGTGGAGCGATTCACTACAGTGTCAGGTCCAGAAAGACAGTGCAGATTGTTCTGTCTGCCCGCATAGATCTAAGGACTATGTGGCCGTTGAGTGATCGGGCGATCGGGTCTCGTCGTTTCGCTTGGGATGAAGCAATTCATGCGGGGATCATCACGGATGCCTCCGGCCAATCATCCTCAATCCTGGGTTCATCACGAAAGCCAACGGACCATTTGATTGGCCAATACTCGGAGATAGTCCTGGAAGGCGATCGACTCAAAGGGCTCCCGACTGAAAGCTCCGCCGTGGCATTAGGATTCCGCGTATCGCTCAATTCTGGAGCCAGGCAGTGCACGATCGCTTTCGCGGGTTCCGGGCAAAGCATGCAGGAGTCAATTCAGTCGTACCGATCAGTCGTCCAGCGACCAGGTCCATCGCTGGGGAGACAGCGCTCACGATTACGATCCGTCCTAAGGTCTTCCGTTCGATTCGCAACTCCCTCCGAACAAGTCAACAACGCCTACCGGTGGGCAATCGCCGGTTTGGACAAGTTCGTAGTCGAGGCACCTTTGCTGGGACGATCCTTTGTCGCCGGCTATGGACTGAGCAGTGAGGGATGGAATGGAGGTCATACCATCAGCGGCAGGCCAGGGTACGCCTGGTACTTCGGCCGGGACAGCGTTTGGACAGGCCTTGCGGCATTGGCCTGCGGTGAACATGAAATAGTCCGTGATGTTCTCGAATTCCTTGGCAATTATCAGGATATTGACGGCAAAGTGCTCCATGAATTGACGACAAGCGGATACGCTCACTACGACGCAGCTGATTCGACTCCGCTCTATCTCGTTCTGATGGGCCGGTATGTGAGGGCTACGGGCGATCGCGAATTTGCAGCCAGTGAGTTCTCGAGGTTAATCAAGGCGATAGAATATTGCTATTCAACTGACACCGACAACGACCATCTGATTGAGAATGCGAATGTTGGACATGGCTGGGTTGAAGGGGGACAGCTCTTCCCATCTCATGCGGAGCACTACCTGAATGCCTGCTGGGCAGAAGCGCTCTTGCAGAGCTCCTTCATGGCCGAGCTTCTTTCCGAACGACGACTCGGACGAAAGTGGAACGAGAAGGCTGAGCTGGTGCGCACCGTGTTGAAAAGGGAGTTCTGGAATCCGCGCACAGGCTTCTACAACTTCTCCAAGTGCCGGGACGGAAGTTTTGTTGAAGAGAAAACCGTCCTTCCATCCGTCGGGATGTACTTCAAGTGCACGGAACACGACAAAGCGCAACACAGTCTGGCTGAATACTCGGGTGACAACTTTTCCTCGGATTGGGGCGTACGAATCGTTGGCAAAGACAACCGGTTCTTCAATCCCACGGGGTATCACTACGGAAGTATCTGGCCGCTGTTCACCGGCTGGACCTCTCTCGCGGAATTCACCAATCTGCGACCTCTGCAGGGCTATATGCATCTCCTGAGCAATGCGCTGCTGTACGATCAGTTCAGTGCCGGCAACATGGAGGAGGTCCTTCACGGAGAGGTATTTCGACCAGTGGGAGTTTGCCCTCACCAGGCATGGTCACAATCGATGGTCATTCAACCGCTGATAGAGGGGTTGCTCGGACTGGAGACGGATGTCATCCACAAGACTGTGCACATGAGCCCCTATTTTCCACCGGATTGGAGAGAAGCGAGCGTAAAGAACATCCGACTCGGCGATCACCGAATGGACTTGGATCTCTACCGCAAGGAGAAAGAAACCGTCTTCGTTATTTCTCTCCGACGTTATTCAAACAAGTCCAGACCCTCTGCAAACTACTCACTCTCCTTCCGCCCGTTCTTCTCACTCGGCACATTTATCGAGCGTTTCACGATTGGCTCGACCATGCACAATTTCGCGGTCCTGGTTGACGACTACCGCGCATTACCCACCGTGCAACTCCAGCTCGGCAGGAAAACAGTTGTTCGAGTTGAGCACAAGCAGGGCCTGGCTCTCATCCCGGCAGTTCCGCATTTCCAGCACGGACAAAAGTCGAAAGGGGTTCGAGTTGTGAATGAATCCTGGCGCAACAAGTCATACGTTCTGACTCTTGAAGGCAAGCCCGGCGAAGATTCGATCATCGAGGTCCTTGATCGATCTCGTACTGCCCGAAGCGTCGAAGGCGCGCGGGTGCTCGCGCATGACGGAGACCATCTCATTCTCGCCGTCCCATTTGAGGGGGACCAATCAGCGGGGTCTTACGTGCGCAAAGACGTTGTCGTGAACACGTAAGATCATTCCATCGTGGACACAAAAAAGCCCGGCGGGATCAACCCCCCGGGCTTTTTGAGTTTGATAGAACTGCCTTATTTCGACTTGTCAGGATACAGGATTTTGGCTATCTGATCCCTGCTGTCCTTCAGATGAGCTTTCGTTTCCCGGTCTCCCGCTTTTGCCATTGAGGCAGCAATGGTTGCATCGAGATCGAGTAGCTCCGTCCGAATCAGCGCACGCGCCTCGCCCGGTACTGAGGCGGGAGGAGCGGGCGAGAATCCTGCCGGCAATCCAACAGGCATTATCACCGGCGGCGGATTAAGCTTTGCCCCCATCGCATCGATGTAGGTGCGTTGAAGGTTCCTACGATAGACGTCGGTCTTCACCATGGCCGATTTCAATTCACTCCAAATACCTGTCCGGAGATCCTCGAGCATTTCGCTCAACTTGTAGGGATTGTCCCCCTTTTTTGCAAGAGCAGCCGAATTGATCAATCGCGACATCCGATCGTTATTCAGAAGAATGTTGACGAGTTGACGCTGGCCTGCCAGAACCCGGTCGACGGCTCCTGATGGCTCAATCAGAGCCAGGATGCTCGGCCGCAGCAGTTCAGTTGGGGTGCGGAATGCCTCTTTCTGAAGAAAGTCCATACACTCCTTCTGTTTCTCGCGGGCAATAGGGACATGGATGACGCCTGTCTGTCCAGCTACTTTCTCGGTTCGAACAATACCACCGACATAGTTCGCGACATGACCAAATTCCCTGCTGCGCTGTGCGAGGAGTTGTCCATAGACCTCCTTCAGCGTGCTGTAGTCTTCTCCGTCTTTTGTTGTCGCGCTGATCAGCATGTCAGCAATGGCGTTGATATTCTTCAGGCCATACTTCGTCGCTGCCACCGGGTCTGCACCCATGTCCTCCGTCTGAACCGTCGGGTCGCTGGCATCTGAAACCCCAAACCGCAGATACGGTTCTTTTTCCTGCCTCGAAGCGATCTTGTTGAGCTCAACTTTTTCCTCATCGGGGGTCTTTGCGCCGGGGATCGGCTTGTAACCCCATTCAACTGCAAACTTGTCATACGGCCCGATCATCGGAATCAGGCGCGCATTGTCACCAGGCTGGGCGACGTAGTTGAAGCGCCCGTAGTCCATGATAGAAGCCTCATTGCCGTATCTCGCCGTGAAGGAAGCGCTTCGCAGGCTGTCGACCGGGTACTGCGAGGTCGCCTTCCAGTTATGGGGAAAGCCGAGGGAATGTCCGACTTCGTGCGCCGCGATGTAACGAAGAAGCTCGCCCATCAGGCTGTCCGGCAACGGAAGCGTTTTCGCTGAGGGATCGAGATTGCCAACCTGAACGAAATACCAATCGCGCGCGAGATTCATCACATTATGGAAGAAACCGATATCAGCATCGAGGATCTCGCCGGTGCGCGGGTCACTGACGTGCGGGCCATAGGCGTTCTCGATCTCGGATGGGAGCCAGCGAATCGTCGAGTATCGGGCATCCTCACCGCTCCAATTCGGGTCTTCCTTTTCGCTTGGTGCGTACTTCGCAATGATAGCGTTTTTGAATCCGGCTTTCTCAAATGCCCCCTGCCAGTCTTCCACACCCTTCTTCAGCCAGGGTTTCCATTTGTCCGGCGTGCCGCGGTCTATGAAAAACGTAATCGGCTTCACCGGCTCAGAGAGCTCGCCGCGGGCAAGCGCTCCGGGATCTTTTGGTTCCAGCCGCCACCGCGCGATATACCGGCGCTGTTCGGCACGTTGTGAATCATATCCGTAGTCATACAGAGCCACGCCGAAGAATCCAACCCGTGAATCAGACAACCGCGGCATCATAGGTTTTTCCGGTAACCGAACCATTGAATGGTGCATGGTGATGGTCAGGGATGCAAGCGACGCATCCATCGGGACCTGAGCGGCATCGAACGTGACCGTTGCTTCCGTCTCGATGTTATCCGGGAACGCGCGGCTGTATTCGATGTATGAACGCTTTGAATCGAGCCGGCGAACGCGCAACTGCTCTCGCTGGAACCGGTTCATACCCATCTCGGCGACATCTGTTGTGAAGAGGTCGGTCACATCGATCACGACATTTGAACTATCCTTGTTGACTGCTTGAATATCGAACGCCATGATGATAGGCGGCAGCGTTGCCTTTTTCACGCTCGCAGCCACCGGAAGCGTGTCTGCCGCGACGGAAGCGAATATTCTGCTCCGTAACAGCATGCGGTCTCCTACACGTTCCCACCGAACCACCTGTTCATTGATCGCATCTCCCCCGTATCCCATTCCGGTTTGCGTCTTTGCCTGCGTGGACACAAGCAGGAAGTCCTTTTTGACCTCTTTCTTGGGAATCTCGAAGAAGAACTTCTCTTTGATCCGATGAACAATAAAGAGCCCCGTGTCGGATTTGGCTTCCTTGGTGATGACCTGCGCATACGGTTTCATTCCCGCCGGCGGCACGGGGGGCTTCTGCGACGCCGAATCCGGCTTCGCTGGAGATCCTTCGGATGACGATTTGAACATCGCACACCCGCTGATAAAAAATACTGACAGCACAATGAAAAGAGTCTTCTTCATTGTTCATTCCTTCCGTTGAAGTAGTTGCAGGGATTTCAGTCTCATGCTGCTGGTATTGTGATCAGGGTAACGGCGTCTTCCGCGAGGATCAAGCCGATCGTGACCAGCCGGACCGTGTCGATGAGTAGCTGTGCGGACCACAAGGTGCGGACTGCTCTGCCGGTCACGCGAAAGTACCGCTGAGAGAACTCTACTTTTTCTGCTTCAGGTACAAGACGCTCAACGGAGGAAGTGTGAGCGTGACCGAGACCGGATGATGGTGGAAAGGAATATCCTCCGTTACAAGCTGGCCGCTGTTGCCCAGATTGCTTCCCCCGAAGTACACTGAGTCAGTATTCAGCAGTTCCTCGTATGTGCCCCGCTCTGAAACGCCGACACGATAGCCGTATCTCGGAACAGGCGTGAAATTACAGACCACGACCACACGTTGGCGGGAATCGAGCGATTTTCGTTCAAACGCAATCACGCTGCTCGCACTGTCCTGAAAATCGATCCATTCAAAACCCCGGTACTCGAAATCAACCTCGTACAGAGCTGGTTCGCTCTTGTAAAGAGCATGCAGGCTGTCGATGAGCTTCTGAACGCCATGGTGAGCATCATACGAAAGCAAATGCCAGTCAAGGGACGCATCATGATTCCACTCAACCCACTGCCCGATTTCCCCCCCCATGAAGAGCAGCTTTTTGCCCGGGAAGGCGAACATCAAGCCAAACAATGAGCGCAGGTTTGCGAACTTTTGCCAGAGATCTCCCGGCATCTTGTCGAGAAGAGCTCTCTTGCCATGGACAACTTCGTCGTGCGACAAAGGAAGCAAGAACCGCTCACTGAACGCGTAGAGCAATGCGAATGTCAAATTGCGATGGTGATAGGCACGGTGAATCGGATCCAGTGAAAAATACTCCAGCATGTCGTGCATCCACCCCATGTTCCATTTCAAGTCGAATCCCAGGCCGCCATGTTCCAGACTGTTCGTGACACCGGGCCATGCCGTTGACTCCTCTGCGATCATCAGGGTGCCGGGATAGTAATGATGCACGATGCCGTTCAGTTGTTTGAGGAACTGGATTGCATCGATATTTTCCCTCCCTCCATACTGGTTAGGGATCCATTCACCCTGCCGTCTGGAATAGTCGAGGTAGAGCATCGAGGCAACCGCGTCGATTCGCAGCCCGTCAATGTGGAACCTGTCGAGCCAATACAGCGCATTGCTGATGAGAAAGTTGCGCACCTCGTGCCGTCCATAGTTGAAGATGAACGTTCCCCAATCCTGATGTTCTCCTTTGCGCGGGTCTGCGTGCTCATAGAGATGCGAACCGTCGAAGAAGCCAAGAGCGTGGGGGTCTTTCGGGAAATGCGCAGGCACCCAGTCGAGCAGTACACCGATTCCATGTTCATGACAGTAATCCACAAAGTACATGAAATCCTGCGGCTTGCCGAATCTGCTGGTGGGCGCGAAGTATCCTGTAACCTGATATCCCCACGAGCCATCGAACGGATACTCCATCACGGGCATAAGTTCAATGTGCGTGAACCCCCGTTCTTTCACGTAGTCTACTAACCGATGGGCAAGTTCACGATATGTCAACCAGCGTCCATCCTCTTCCGGCACACGAGCCCATGACGCAAGTTGCACTTCGTAGATCGAGAGCGGACTGGCGAAGGGACTCGCCATGGATCGGTTCTTCAACCATGGTTCATCGTGCCATTCAAAACCCTTCAGCAAGTTGACACGGGAGGCGGTCCTTGGGCGCAGTTCCATCTCAAAACCGTATGGGTCGGTCTTGTCAATCACGGCGCCGGTCTGCGTTTTGATCTGGTATTTGTACAGTTCTCCGTCGGGGAGCCCTGGAATGAAGATCTCCCAGACTCCGGACGTTCCCAGCACTCTCATCGCATGCTTGCGGCGATCCCATTCATTGAAACTCCCAATGACGCTCACGCTTCTTGCGCCAGGAGCCCAGACTGCGAACTGAATCCCCCCGACCCCATGTACTTCTGCGTAATGCGCGCCGAGCTTTTCATAGATCCGATGATGATCTCCGGCATTGAACAAGTACAAGTCGAATTCGGTGAGCGTCGGAAGAAATGAGTAGGAATCGTAAAACGTGGCTTGCCCGCCGCCGGTCGAATGCCTCCGAAGCTTGTACGGGAACACTTCCATCCGCCCAGGGATGAAGACCTCGAAAAATCCTCCGTCTCCAACCTGATTCATCGGCAGAACAGCCGACTCCACTCCATCGCTGAGCTCGACGACTTCTGCCTTCTGCGTATCGGGAAGAAACGCCCTGATCGCGACCCCCTTCTTTCCTTTCACTTCAAGAAGGTGAGCTCCCAGAACCTCAAACGGATCATGATGATCAGTATTGATGATTTTGGCTACGTCATTCGGAGACACTGTCGATTTCATGGTTCTCTCTTTTCCGTCACACGTTCATACAGCCGATTGCGCATGATATATGCGAAAACGTTTTCTCTGACCATCTCATCGATCGCTTTGCCGTCATGCAAACGCTTCCTGATTTCGGATGAAGCAAGCTTCATCCTCGGTCCCTTGATCTCACGCAAGGTGACCCGTCCTTCTTTCGATTTCGCAGTTCTCCACCCCGGCCTGCGATAGACAGCCAGGCTTGCCAAGGCAAGGATTGCGTCCGGATCCTTCCATGAATTAAACTGCTCAAGACTGTCACTCCCGATGATGAGGAACAGTGATGACGACGGGAATTTCTTCTGGAAAGCCCTCACGGTGTCCACCGTGTACGAGATTCCTTTCCTTCGGATCTCGATATCCGACACGCGCAGATGCGGGTTGCCACGCACAGACAACTTTGTCATGGCCAGTCGATCCTGCGCTGTCGAAGTATGTTTACCTGTCTTGTGGGGAGGCTGATATGCCGGCACAAGGAAGACGACATCGAGCTTCAGCGCCCTACGGGCGAACTCGGCAATGACCAGGTGCCCGAGGTGCGGAGGATCAAACGAACCGCCGAAAATTCCTATATTGTTTAGTTGCGCCGGCATCGATCGAGCACTTTTTCGTAGATAGCCAAGGTCTTTTCCCCCGTCTTCTGCCATGTGAAGCCTGCGGCACGCTTCTTCCCCTTCTCGATCAACACAGTCCGTTTTTGGGAATCTTCAAGCGTTCTCCGTATTGCCTCAGCAAGCTCTTCCGGCCTCGATGGATCGATGATCGTTGCGGCTTCCCCCACGACTTCAGGCAATGATCCCCCCGTGGAAACCACCACCGGAGTACCACAAGCCATCGATTCGAGCGGAGGGAAGCCGAATCCCTCATAGAACGATGGCAGAACTACGAGTTCAGCTGCATTGTACGCAGCAACCAACTCGGACTCGGAGATTCGATTGAGATCATGAATCGCCCCGATGATCCCAAGCGCCCGCGCCTGCTCTACCAGCTTCGCGTCTGCGAGGAATGAACCACCTACAAAGACAAGATCAATGTCTCGAACTTTTGCCTGAACCTGAGCAAATGCGCTGAGAAGTGCAGGGATGTTTTTGTGAGGTTTCACGTTCCCGACGAAGAGCACAAAGGGCTTGTGCACACCATGGGTCACTCGGAATCGTTCAACGGTACTCCTGTCTTCCAGCTGCCGGAAGGCTGCATGAACTCCAAGGTACACTACCTCCACAGAATCTTCGCTGATGCGAAATGCTCCGAGAATATCGTCTTTGGTTTTTTGCGAGTCGACGATGATAGCGCCGGCGTTTCGTACCGCATATCCAATCATCATCGCGGCATAGCCTCGCTGAACGGCGGAAAAATACTGCGGCATCTTCAGATGGATGAGATCGTGAATAGTAACAACCGATCTCCCTTTCAACCCTGACGGTAAGGTGAAGTGAGGTTCGTGAAACAGCTCAGTGTCTGAGGCAAGGGCTTTTCTCCCAAGAAGAGCGATCTCACCAATCGAGTATTTCCCGAAGTCCGTTTGTTCTTTTCTCCATCCATCGGGCGCCTCGATTCTACCAATGTCCAAGGCGGAAGCGAGCAACGTGAAGGCGTGCTTCGTGCGCATGCCCGACAGGGCTGACGCTAAGTTCTGGATATAGCTTCCTATGCCAAAATCGAAGTATTTGCGTGCATCGATGGTAATATTGGCCATATTCCTGGCGGGTGTGAGAGGTGTGCTTGGTGCTCTTGATGAATATAACCACACGATCCTCGAAACTCAAGCGAGGTCCTTGCTAAAGCATGCGGATTTAGCTAATTTCAGCAGGTCATATCACGCGGTGGACTCATTATTCCCCAATAAGTACGAATTCGAAAGATCACCCTCTCTTCATGGTCTCATCCCCGGCAGAACCATCGAGATTTGAGAGCGCTTCGGTCCTGAGAAACTCCGTTCTTCTTTTCGGCTTCCATGTCTTTACGAAATCCCTCGCCTTCATTTCCTTTATCCTTCTCGCAAAGTACCTCGGGACGCAGCTCTTCGGAGTCTACAACTATGCGTTCGCGCTCACGGCGTTGTTCATACCGTTGTGCGACCTTGGAATGGATACCTACCTCATGCGAGAAATCCCGCGTCTCACGGAGGCGGACATTCCGAAACAACTTGGCGCAGTCCTTTCATGGAAAGGGTTGCTAACGTTCCTCGTCTGCCTGGTAATGTCTCTCACGACAGGGCTGCTCGATACCTTCGGTTCCGAACGCTTCTTCATGGTTGTCCTCGCCGGCCTGATTACACTTCTTCGAACGTACTGGACAACCTTCGCGTCGTTCTTCCGGGCCATCAACAGGGTTGGGTACGAAACAGGGTTATTATCCCTGGCCCGCGTTGCGGAATTTGTCGTCATTGTCGTTTCCATTTCGACGGACAACGGCCTTCTCACTCTGCTGGCGGTGTTGACCCTCGTCAATATCGTGTTCGTATCTCTAACGCACGTCCTCGTCCGACGCCGGTTCACACGCCCGATTATGGTCGGCGATTTTGCCCATATGATCTCCATGCTCCGGGGTGGACTGCCGTTCGCCCTCGCGACAATATTTTCCGCCATATACTTCAACTTCGATACAGTTCTTCTCTCTAAATTCATCGGTGATGAAGCTGCCGGCGTGTACCGTGCTGCCTACAATCTGATTTTCCCTTTGACCATGTTCGGGTTGGCCATAACCGGTGCGGTGTTCCCGTTCGCGAGCCAAAACTACAGGGATCGACCTGGCGAGGTTGAATCTGTTGTGCAGCGCAGTATCGTCCAACTTCTGCTCATCGCACTGCCGATCGCCATCATCACAACGCTGCTTTCCCGTGAGATAGTCCGTTTTTTGTTTGCACCTGAATTTGCAGCAACAGCCGAATGCCTTTCAATCCTCGTGTGGTTTCTTCCCGTGGTCTTCCTGACAAACTTCTACAGCAATACACTTGGTGCGATCGATGAGCAGACGTTCGTTCTCAAAGTGACTATCCTCAGCGCTTTGTTCAATATCATCGCGAATCTTGTTGTGATCCCGATGTACGGACAGGTCGGCGCTTCCATCAACACGGTGCTGACGGCTCTCATCGGATTCGGCTTCCTTGTTGTGAAGATGCGGAAGAAGATCGTTTCCCGTTTGCCGCTTTCCACAATTCTCCGAATCCTTGCTGCGTCCAGCTTCGTGCTTCCGCTTCTCATCATCAAGCCAAATCTTCACGTCCTGGTGTTGCTCGGGGCAAGCGTTGTGACGTACTCCTTCGCGTTGCTCCTGTTTCGTGCGGTGACTATCAGTGACCTCAAGACCCTTTTCCTCTCGCTGAGATCGCAGAGCAAGTTCTGAAGGGCACACACCCTATGCATATTGCCATCGATGGTCGAACGATTGTCCGAAACCGGACAGGTGTAGGTGTCTACGCAGAGCGGCTCGTCCGGTCGCTCCTGCAGATAGACTCCCGGAACACATACACTGTCTTCCTGCTTGAAGATGATCCGTTGTTGACCGGTCCAAATCTCAAGAAAGTCATTGTCAATCGTTATGCTGGGATCGGACCCAACCGCTTCTGGGAGAACCTCGTTCTCCCCCGATTCCTTGCCAGGAATCGGGTCGATATCTACTTCTCCCCCGCATACGTATTGCCGGTTCTTCATCGGGCACGGGGACACTCATACGCGAAGTCACGTACGAAGTTCGTAGTGACTCTCCATGATCTCGTCAGCTTCGTCCACCCCGAGACATTCACCCTCAAGATGAGACTTTGGCAGCGGATCTTTGTGAGCAACGCAGTGCGCGTGGCTGACCGGATTCTTGCTGATTCCGAAGCGACAAAGCAGGATATCAGACGGTTCTACAAGATCGAGGCAGATCTCATCAAGGTGGTGCATCTCCCCGTTGGCGAGCATTTTCATAGGATTATTGATGCCCGGATGCTGCAAAGCCTTCGGGCGAAACTTGATCTGCCGGAAAAGTTCATCCTCTACGTGGGCACTCTCGAACCACGCAAGAACGTGGCCCGACTCGCACTGGCGTATGCCAGACTTCCGCAGGAATTACGTGACGAGTATGCGCTCGTCCTGGCCGGCGCTCCTGGCTGGTTCGCAGACGATCTCATCAGCCAGATTGACTCTCTCAAGATGCCGGACCGGATACGACGGATTGGCTATGTGGATCAAGGCGTACTCCCGGCATTGTACAGCCTTGCGTCGGTTTTCGCGTACCTCTCGGTCTACGAGGGATTCGGAGCTCCGCCCATTGAAGCAATGGCGTGCGGCACGCCTATTCTGTCTTCTCACGCTTCGTCGTTGCCTGAAGCTGTCGGAGATGCCGGGGTTCTTGTTGACCCCTACAATATCGACCAGATCGCGTCAGAACTTGGGAGGTTACTGACGGACACCGTGCTAAGAACGAAGCTGATCACAGCCGGCTTGCGGCGCGCTGGACAATTCAATGCAGCTGACAAAGCGCGGGAAGTACTCAGGATTTTTGAGGAAGTGGTTGACGAAGCAGATGCTACAGACCGAACGCCTTCATGACCGTCGCGAGGTCCTTATCCCCTCTGCCCGACAAGTTGACCACAACAATATCATTCATTGACCCCTTCGGGGCCGTCTTCAGAACGTAGGCGATTGCGTGCGCTGACTCCAGGGCCGGAAGGATGCCTTCACTTCTGGAGAGCACTTTGAAACCCTCCAGAGCCTCGTCATCTGTCGCCGACTCATACTGCACCAATCCGAGATCCTTCAAATACGAGTGCTCAGGTCCGACTCCGGGATAGTCCAGCCCTGCGGAAATGGAATGGGCAATCTTCACCTGTCCCTGATCATCCTGAAGCAAATATTGCATCGCTCCGTGGAGCACGCCAGGAGATCCTGCAGACAGCGGCGCCGCATGCTGACCGCTCTGCAGACCAAGTCCGGCCGCTTCAACACCGATCATCCGCACCTTGTCTGCTTCGTCGAGGAAGGGATAAAATATCCCCAGCGCGTTGCTGCCGCCGCCCACGCATGCCACAATTGAGGATGGCAGCCGGCCTTCCGCAGCGAGTATTTGTTCCCGGGTTTCCTTTCCTATGACGCTTTGGAAATCGCGCACCATCATCGGGTATGGATGCATGCCGACAACGGACCCAATGATATAGAAAGTAGTCTCGACATTTGTCACCCAATCCCGGATTGCTTCACTCGTCGCGTCCTTTAACGTCCGGCTTCCGCTCGTGACTGTACGCACCTCTGCACCGAGCAGTTTCATTCTCGCTACGTTCGGTGATTGACGCCCGACATCTTCTTCACCCATATAGACAACACACTCAAGTCCGAATCTCGCGCAGACAGTGGCGACGGCGACGCCATGCTGCCCAGCTCCGGTTTCCGCGATGACCCGTTTTTTCCCGATGCGCTTCGCGATCAGGATCTGACCCACCGTGTTGTTGATCTTGTGGGCCCCGGTGTGGCAAAGGTCTTCGCGTTTCAAATAGATCTTTGGTCCACCGCACAAATCCGTGAGACGCTCTGCGAACATGAGGGGCGTTGGTCTTCCGACAAAGTACTTCAGATAGTACTCCACCTCTTCCTGAAACGCAGGATCGCCCCTGAGCTCAAGATACTTCCGGGTGAGTTCTTCCGCTGCGGGGATCAATGTCTCCGGTATGTACCGGCCACCATACATTCCGAAATGCCCCTGCTGATCCGGCACCGAACCGATATACTGTTTAGAGTTGTTCATCATCGCGATACGATACTGGGATACTCTTGGCGCGCATAATGAAATCCCGAATCCTCTCCGGGTCTTTCTTCCCGGGCTGTGCTTCCACGCCACTGCTCACATCCACCCCGTAAGGGCGGACAAACCGCACTGCGTCTTCCACGTTGTCAGGTGTCAGACCACCCGAAAGAATAACGCGTCCATACTCCTTCGCCTTCACGGCAATATTCCAATCGAACGTTTTCCCCGTTCCGCCGAGCATTCCTTCCGTATGCGCATCAAGCAGGAAGGCGTCAATGATATAGTTCTTCATGACTTCAACATCGAAGTCGGGTTTCACGCGAAATACTTTGATGACGCTGGTCTCGAAATTCACAAGGTCGTCCGGGCCTTCATTGCCGAGCAGTTGCACCGCGCTTAGGTTCACGCGCTTGACAATCTCGCGAACGAATCCGAGATCCGCGTTGACGAACACCCCGATCTTCGAAATGTGATCGGGTACACTATGGACGATCGCGGCCGCGCGTCGGTGCGAGATGAAACGCGGGCTTTCCTCGAAGAAGACAAAACCGAGCGCGTCTGCACCGCATCGCACTGCATGGTGCGCGTCTTCGCCATTCGTGATACCGCAGATCTTGACAAATAGGTCCTGCTGCATTTCACCTCATCAGGAGTTGCTGAACAGCAGCCACACGATCAGGTCGCGTCACGATCCCCTCTCCAACCAACGCAGCCCGAAACCCGGCCGCTTCCAGCGCCTGAATATCTGCACGCGAGGAGATTCCGCTTTCACTCACGGCGATCGCCTTGCTGTGGACGTGATGATACAAAGCGAGGGATGTGGAAATGTTCACCTCGAAGGATCCGAGATCACGATTGTTGATCCCGATTATCTCCGCACCGATGGAGTTGGCGGTCTCGATGTCCTCCTCCGTGTGCGTTTCCATCAGCACATCCATATCCAGCGACATCGCCAGTTCATACAGCGCCCGCAGGGTTGCGTATGGAAGCGCCCTGACAATAAGCAGGATTGCATCGGCCCCGATGGCCCTTGATTCAAAAACCTGATACTCGTCCACGATGAAATCTTTCCGGAGGACGGGGATCTGGACAACTTTCTTCACATCAGCGATGTACGACGGATGACCTTGAAAATACTTCTCGTCCGTGAGAACTGAGAGAGCAGCAGCACCTCCCGACTGAAACTCGGTTGCCAATATCCGATGGTCGAAATCTTCGAGCAGTGTTCCTTTTGACGGGGAAGCCTTTTTTATCTCAGCGATCAGGGCAAAAGGAACTTGCTGCAACGATTTCTTGAATTGTCTTGGGCGTTCGGATTCGCGAGCCATTGCGGCTATCCTCGCGCGGTCAATCCCCCTTTCCGATTCGGAGACTTCCTTTCGCTTCTCTTCAAGAATCGTCTCGAGGATGGTCACGCCTTCGGCACCCCGGATGAGGAACCACTCGTCAAACGCTCGATCCGCACCTGCCTGATACGCCGGGCAGTTTTCGAAAGAATCGTGAAATGTAGATCCTTGATGGTGGTGCTCTCCCCCATTTCAGGGAGCCGTCCAAGTACTTTCTGGATCAGTCCCGCCAGGGTCTCGTATTCAGGAGACTCCGGAAGCTCAAAAGCGAATTGCCTGTTGATGTCGCTTACGCTCAGGCGTGCGTCCACGATGACCGAACCATCCTTCGCCGGCTCCGTTACCTTTCCGACTTCGTCGTACTCGTCGTGTATTTCTCCTACGATCTCCTCCACAATATCTTCCATGGTGACGAGGCCTTCCGTCCCGCCATTCTCGTCTGTCACAATTGCGAGGTGAGCCTTCCGCTGCTGGAATTCACGCAACAACTGGCTGATCTTCTTCGACTCGGGGACGAAGAACACGGGCCGTATAATATCCTGCAAGAGGATGAGATCTCGGTGTTCCAGCAAACTGAGGAGGTCTTTGCTGTAGATTATTCCAATGATGTGGTCGATGTTATCCCGGTACACGGGAAGACGTGAGTATCCCTCATCAATGACCTTTCTGACGAGCACCTCGCGGGGCATCGAGATATCAAGGGCAACGATATCAGGCCGGGGCACCATGATCTCTTTGACGGTCGTATCAGTGAACTCGAGAATGCTCTTGATAAGTTCGTGCTCGGCCTTGTCGATCGCTCCGCTGATCGTACTCGCCTCGAGGACCTGCTTGAAATCTTCCTCGGAGAGCTTCGTCTTGAGAAGGCCCCAACGGACCAGGAGATCTTTCAGTATGTTTCTGCTTGAGTTCATACCATGCTCAACTATGAGATGCTTCTTTCCAGTGATTCAGTTTCTTCACAGCAGCGCCGCTCGAGATCGCATCCCTCGCTTGTTCAATCCCCTGCTTCAAATCCCCGGCGATTCCAGCAACCATGAGGGCTGCCCCGGCATTGAGCACGGAAACGTCCGCCGCCCCGCCTTTCACCCCTTTCAGGATCTGTGTGATCATCTGGGCGTTCTGTTCGGGGTCACCCCCCTGAAGTTCTTCCGCATTCGACAACTGGAAACCAAACGAATCCGCTCTGACCTCGTACGTTGAGACTTCTCCGTTCCTTAATTGACTGACTTTCGTCCAGCCAAGGTTCGAGAGTTCGTCAAGCCCCCCTTGTCCGTGTACGACAAGAGCATACTCCGACCCCAGTTCATTGAGGACTCCAGCGAGCACCTCAGTCAACGTTGAATTGAAGACTCCGATCAGCTGCCTTCGGGCACCGGCCGGGTTGGTCAGTGGTCCAAGGATGTTGAAAACCGTCCTTATTCCCATATCCCTGCGAACAGGGGCTGCAAACTTCATCGCGCCGTGGAGCTGGGGAGCAAAGAGAAACGTTATCCTGATTTCGTCGAGGATTGAGGCAACTCTTTCGTGTGAAATTTCCAGATTGATCCCCAAGGCCCGCAGCACATCTGCACTTCCGGACCGGCTCGAAACGGCTCGGTTTCCATGTTTTGCCACAACCGCACCCGCGGCGCTCGCGATGATTGCTGCACACGTGGAAATGTTGAAGGTGCCGGAGCTGTCGCCTCCGGTCCCACATGTATCGATGAGATTCGGATGCTTGCTCCTGATCGGAATCGCCCTCGCACGCATCGCCTGGGCGCATCCGGCAATTTCAGGAATTGTCTCTCCTTTTAGCCGAAGACCCATCAGGAAGGACGCAATCTGGGCTTCAGAGGCATTCCCTGACATGATTTCGTTCATGGTCTCGAATGCTTCCTGGCGAGAGAGATCTTCTTTGAGAGCAAGCTTCTGAATTGCTTCCCTGATCATTTCTTCGCGTCGGAAATATGCTCGTGGATGTCTATTACAGCTTCCTCTTCATGACCTGGTAACGCTGCGTGAAGAGCTGCGCCTCCGTCGGCCTAAAGTCCCCAATTTGCGCGATCATCTTCTTCACGTTTTCAATCCTGTCCTTTGGCAACTGATGACTAATAAGTAATTTCTTCAAGAAAAAGACCCTTTGCCGGTGCCGCCATTCCCGCGTTTGCCCGGTCCTTCGAGGCGAGAATTTCGCGGAAGGAATTGAACTCTCTGTGGCCTCGCGCTACCTCAACCATAGTTCCAACAATAGTCCTTACCATGCCATGAAGAAAGCGGTTAGCCCGGATCTCATAGACCAGATTCGATCTGGTTTCGCTCCAGCTCGATTGATGAACGGTACACAGAAAATGATCGGCCGTCGACACCGTCTTGCAGAACGAGGTAAAATCATGCTCACCCAGGACGATCTCCGCGCAGTCATTCAAGAGCTTCCTGTCAAGCTTGTACCCGCCGACATACCAGCTGAAATTTCGCTGAATGGAGGTTGGCAGACATGATAAGTAGTACCGGTACATTCGTGAACGGGCACTGTGGCGCGCGTGGAAGTCTTCGGAAGCCCTTTCACAAGTCAAAGCCACTATGTCGTTCGGCAGCACGCCATTGAGCGATTTTGTGAGCATTTCCGGCTCTATCTGCTTCTCGCACTTGAATGAAACCACCTGCCCCCGGGCATGCACTCCTGCGTCCGTCCTGCCGGCAGCGACAGTCGAGATCGGGAGTTGCAGAATCTGCTGGAGGGCTCCCTCCAGGACTGATTGCACAGAAGTCCCGTTCGACTGAATCTGCCAGCCTACATAATTCGTACCATCGTACTCGATGCACAACTTGAAGGTTTCCATGGCACCAAAAGCAAAATCCCGCTTTGGTGGCGGGATTCGGCTAACGACTGACGAGAGATCAGAACTCTCTAGTCAGTGTTAGCTCGAAAGTTTGTGTTGTGAGCACCCCGCCTTTGACATCTGCCTTCAGTCGCCAAGTGCTGGTCGCCTGAAGACTCCGATTATACGCCGCCGTTGATTGGGCTGCAGAAATCGCCGCTATGATACGATTGATGACCAGGGCTCCGACAACAAATTGTGAGTTACGAATGACTGCGTCCCCGCGTATGCGCAAGTGCCTATAGTTCAGTCTCTCATCAGCCGAAGACCATTGCCAGGCAAAGTTGGAATTTGGGTCATATATGAGATCGAATTGCCTGTTCCGCAGCTTGGCCTCGTTGTAGTCATCAACATTGTCAAAATTTCCAACGTCGACGGCGAATTGATCTCCCTTTCCATCGAAATTCGCCCCGGAACGCTGGGATGCCAAAGTCAGGGCATCTTGTTTCAACCACGATCCGTAAGTTCGAAATCCGCCATACGTCATCCAGAGAGCAGCATCAGCCCCAAAGTAGTAAAGCCCCCTTCGGAAATTATCTGCATAAAGGTCACCTAAGCCCGGTAAGAGCAACGAATAACCAATCGCGAGTAAAACCGATTTCTTCTCTGTCCTAACTTGGGTTTCAACAAGGGAATAAACACCAGATACCGGCAGCTCACCATGCGTACTGGTCTGAATAGCTGTCCTAAGGGAGGGTTGTGCAAACGATAGGCTTGAAACCAAGAAGATGACGAGGCTAGCGAAGAGACGGTTTAGGCGCATAGTGACACCTCTGGAAAAGTTGAAGGATTTGGTTGGGCTGCGGCGTACGAGGTATCAACCAGTTTTCCTATGCAATCCTCCCCCTCTGGGTGTGTAATCTCAATTCGTTTGATTTGATTCGACAGATCCGCGTCCGTTTTCACGCGCACACGAGCGTACTCTCCGGTGAGGCCGGTCCATTCGCCAGAGGGCAGCTTTTCCTCAAACAATACATCCCTGGTTGAGCCCGTGAGCCCCCCCAGAAAAGCCTGGCGTTTCTTCAGGCTCAGATTCCGAAGCATTTCACTCCGCTGAAAGCGAACTCTTGGCTCAATTCGACTTGGGAGCGTCAATGCGGCAGTATTGGGACGCTCAGAATACGTGAAAACGTGCAGATATGAAATCGGCAACTCAACCAGGAACTTATAGGTTTGCTCAAAAATCTCATCAGTCTCACCAGGAAATCCTGCGATTACGTCTGCACCGATTCCTGCTTCAGGGATCAACGATTGGATTCTCTCAACTCTGCTTCTGTAGAGATCAGTCAAGTAGCGCCTTCTCATCCCCCTTAAGATATCATCATTGCCGCCTTGAAGCGGAATGTGGAAGTGATTGCAGATCTTTGGGTTAGCAGCCCACAGCGAAATCAAATCATCAGTAAGTAGATTTGGCTCCACGGAGCTGATACGTATTCTCGAAAGCCCATCGATCAGGGCCAACTGACCCAACAATTCGGCCAAGCTCGTTCCGATCTTCGTCCCGTAATCGCCGACGTTGACGCCAGTCAGGACCACTTCCTGATACCCCTCAGCTACAACGCTTTTCGCCTGAGACAGAATGGCGGGGATTGGAGTGCTTCTGCTTGCTCCCCTAGCTAGAGGGATTGTGCAGAAAGCACACGAGTAGTCACAACCATCCTGAATCTTCAGGAATGCCCTCGTGCGGTCATTTGACCCAACTGAAGAGGCTTCCAGGAAGGTATCTGCGTTCTTGACAGGTGCCACGAACGTCCGAGAGCATTCGGACTTGATGAAATCCTTGCTGTAGCGAAATATCTCAAACTTCTCCGATGTTCCCAAAACCAGGTCAACGCCTGGAATTGCGGCGAGCTGCTCCGGGCGCAGCTGGGCGTAACAGCCGGCAACGATCACGTACGCGTTCGGTGAATGCCTCAGGGCACGCCGAACGACCTGCCTGCATTCACGGTCGGCCCTTTCGGTCACACTGCAAGTATTGATCACGCATACATCAGCGGGCTCATCAATAGCCACCACTTCGTAGCCATGGCTCCGAAATTGCCGGGCAATGGTCGACGATTCGGCGAAATTCAGCTTGCAACCGAGAGTATGGACAGCGACTTTTCTCATAGATATGAAAAAGAGTTGCCCGACAATAGCGGGCAACTCTTTTCATGGTATCTGATCGATATTACACGTTTGATGATTCGTTCACGCCGTGTTCAGCCGTCAGCCCTGAAGAGGTCATCATATCCTTCAGAGTCATCGGCGACAGTTTGTGAGCGGAGACATAATCATCCACAATCGCCTGCTCTTTCCCTCGCAGGAATTCAATGACCGACAGGACGATCTTCTTGTTGTCCTTGTCGAACTCGATAACCTGCAACGGAAGCGTATTATCAACATGGAATGATTCGGTGATATTCTTTACAGGTGTCTGAGACAACTGCGAAAGAGGAACAAAACCGTCCACACCAAGCGGGAGCTCAACAATAACTCCCTTCTCGATGATTCGAACGACTTTTCCTTCGACCGGCGTTCCGACCCTATACGTCGTCTCAAATGTTTCCCAAGGATTGTCCGCAATCTGCTTGTGGCCAAGAGAAATCCTGCGTTGGTCGACATCAATCCCCAGAATGACGACATCGATCTTGTCACCTTTTTTCACGACTTCGCCCGGATGCCGGATCTTCTTAGTCCAGGACAGATCGGATATGTGCACCAAGCCATCGACTCCCTCTTCCAGTTCAACGAAGACACCGAAATTGGTGAGATTGCGAACGACGCCCGTGTGCTTCGAGGCAACAGGGTACTTCTGAAGAAGCGTCAGCCATGGATCCGGCTCAAGCTGCTTCATACCCAGGGAGATCTTCTTGCCGTCCTTATCGAGCGACAGAATGACCGCATTGACAATCTGCCCCATCGAAACCACTTGCGACGGGTGCTTGATATGCTGCGTCCAGCTCATTTCCGAAATGTGAATAAGCCCTTCGATTCCTTTTTCGATCTCGACGAACGCTCCGTAGTCTGTCAACGACACGACTTTTCCCGCGACTTTCGTTCCGACCGGATATTTCAGTTCAATATTTTCCCACGGATGCGGCATCAGCTGCTTCATGCCAAGGGAAATTCTCTTCTTTTCCTGGTCGAAGTCGAGCACCACCACGTTGACAGTCTGGTCCAGCTTCACGACCTCTGAGGGATGACTGATGCGGCCCCAGGAGAGATCCGTGATATGCACGAGTCCATCCACACCGCCCAGGTCAACAAACACTCCGAAGTCGGTAATGGCCTTGGCGTGACCTTCCAAAATCTGTCCCTTCTCGAGACTCTCCAGGATCGTTTTGCGCTGACCTGCGAGTTCCTCTTCAACGAGGACCTTATGGCTCACGACGACGTTTTCGGAAGGATGATTGACTTTCACAACACGGAAGTCCATTTCCTTACCGATAAAAGCATCGAAATCCCTCACGGGGCGTACATCGATCTGTGAACCTGGCAGGAATGCGTCAATCCCGAGGAGATCGACCACGATGCCCCCCTTCGTTCGGCGCATGCATCGTCCTCTGAGCACCTCTCCGGTGTCGAACGATTTCACGACACGCTCCCATACGCGCATGAAGTCTGCCCGCTTGCGCGAAAGGATCAGTTGACCATCCTTGTTCTCGACGCTCTCGAGGAAGACCTCGACCTCTTCGCCGATCTTCAGGTCTTTAATATTCGGGAATTCCCCGACGGAGACGGCGCCTTCGGATTTGAATCCGATATCCACCGCGACGTACGAATCCCCAATATGGACCACACGCCCCCGTACGATTTCCCCTTCACTGATGGAACTCATCGTCTTTTCGTAGAGCTTTGAGAGTTCCTGAAATTCAGCTTCGGAATACTCGCGCTCGTCTTGGCCTTCGCTGTTTTCTAAAACTTCAAGCATTAAACCTCCAAAAGAAAGCTTACCAGTACTGCGGTAAGAAGCTCTTCGTCCGGCCACAGATGCCAGTCATCACCGCATCCCCAACCGAGAAAAGAAGCTTTATCCTGATTAAGTGAACTGATAAATGATTTAAGGATGACTGTTTTGCGAATACTATTGTTACTATGATTGAGCACCAAATCGTGCTTCGATTTCGACCTTCACCTTCTCCATGAACCACTGTGGAGTCGACGTGGCTCCCGTGATCCCGACCTTGGTTACGCCCTCGAACCACACAGGGTTCAACTCAGCAGCAGTCTCTATGAAAAACGTTTTTGCGTTCGCGTCATGGGCGATATCGAAGAGCACTTTTCCGTTCGAGCTTGTGCGCCCTGCGACGAAGACGACGATATCGTTTGAAGCGGCGAATTCCCTGATCTTCTTATCACGACCGGAGACCTGTCCGCAAATCGTGTCTTTCGCGTGGAACTCAACTGCCTCGTCTTCGATGGAGCCTACTATTAGTTCTTTCACCTTCCTCTGAAGTTCTTCCTTCAAACGATGAAATGTTGCTTTGTCCATCGTCGTCTGTGAAAACAGCACCGTTTTCCGATCCAGTGCAACCTTCCCGATTTCATCCAGCGATTTTATCACGATCGCTTCGCCGTTTGTCTGACCGGCGAGACCTACAACCTCGGCATGATCCTTCTTGCCGAAGATTACGACCTGATACCCATCCGTATAGAAGCGACGAATTCTCTCTTGCACTTTCGTGACAACCGGGCAAGTCGCATCGATAATGGTGATTCCCAACTCCTCGGCACGCTTGTACGTCGAAGGCGGTTCACCATGTGCCCTGATGAGAACTTTTTTCCCCTTCACTGAATCGAGGTTCGCTGTGGTGATGGTCTTCAGGCCTTGATCGCCCAAGCGTTGAATTTCCACCGGGTTGTGAATGATATCGCCCAGGGAATACAATTCCTCCGCCTGTGCCAACTCCTGTTCGGCTATCTCGATCGTCCGGACAACACCCCAACAGAATCCCGAAAATTTGTCTATCGTAACAATCAACCGCCTCAACCCTTCATAATCTCATTGGCCTTGTTTACCACGAACTGCACCTGCTCTTCAATCGTCATAGAGGATGTATCAACCTCGATTGCTTCTGCCGCCTTACGCAGCGGACTCGCAGTCCGGGTGGAATCCAGACGGTCCCGTTCAATAATTTCTTGTTCAAGCTTCGTGCTGTCTACATTCACACCCGTTGACTCGAGTTCGATTTTTCGGCGCTTGACCCGTTCCGATACGTGTGCCACCATGAAGATCTTCAGATCAGCATGCGGCAACACCACAGTACCGATATCTCTTCCTTCGAGAACGACAGCTCCCTGCTCAGCGATACGCCGCTGTTCGCGGACGAGCACATCGCGGACGCGTTGATAGCTGCTCACTGCGCTCGCGTTTTTTGTCACGAGTGCCGATCGTATCTCCCGGGTCACATCCCGATCGTCTACGTACACCCGATTGCCCCCATCCCACCGCTCCAGGCGAATTCTCGTCTGCTCGGCAAGCGTTCCGATACGATCAACATTGTCCAGCGGTATTTTCTCTTCAAGCACCCGAAGCGTAACCGCCCGGTACATCGCACCCGTATCTATATGGAGATAACCCAACCGCTCAGCCACAAGACGCGCGGTTGTACTCTTGCCCGATGCTGCTGGGCCATCGATTGCTATAACTATCTTTCGCAAGTTTCTACAGATTGGAATAAAAAGATACTGAAAATATGGTTGTATTTCAACTCACTTGTCCATCATTTTGTGCCCTAAACGAGGATTCGCTTCAAATCCACGTGATTTTCCACTATCTTAGGGCCATGCGTAAGCTCACTCATGCCGAGATTTCCGCGAAACGAGCCTCTCTGGACTCCCTCTCGGCCGCGAGGCGTCTCCCCGTCAGTGTTGTCGTGGACAACGTCCGCAGCCTTTACAATGTCGGATCGATTTTTCGCACCTCGGACGGCGTATTGCTCGACAAGCTCATTCTTACCGGGTTCACCCCCACACCGCCGCGCAAGGAAATCGAGAAAACCGCTCTCGGTGCCACTCAGAGCGTACCGTGGCAATATGAACAGACGCCACGCGAGGCAATTGTTCAGTTGAAACTCCAAGGGTATAAGGCCGTCTGCCTCGAAATTACCGACACGGTCATCCCTTACTACGCCGTGGCACCGTCGGATTTTCCGATCTGCCTCGTCATTGGAAACGAGATCAACGGGGTTTCAAAAGAAGCGCTCGCGGAGTGCGATCTTGCGCTTGAAATCCCTCAATTCGGCATCAAACAGTCGCTCAATGTTGCAGTCGCGTACGGCATAGCGATCTTCGAGCTTAACAGGATCTGGAAGGCAGGACAGCCCTAAGCTTAGTAGGCGAGTGTGTAGAAGTCTTCCTTTTCGTGGGTGTGAATCCGCAACACACCTGCCCGCACCAGTTGTATCAACGCACGCGATGCCCGGCGGTCAGAAATATTCACAAGCTTTCCGAACTCTTTCACCGTGATCCTCTCGTTCGCGTCGAGATAGTCCAGCACACTCCGCTCTGTATCACCGATACTTATTCTCAACGGGGGGGCATCAGGGCTCTCCGAGCGCAATATCTTCACAACTTCCTTGCTGGCCACCACCGTCTTGTCTTTGACCCTGATCAACACCTTTGAGTCCGGTCCATCTGTCCCGTCATCATCAACGAGCAGGCTGTGCGGCTTCTGAGAACTTTCTGCAATAGTGACGACGATGACGTCTTTTCCGCGGTGTGAGATGATGTCGATGACCGGTTCGATGGCGGGATCGCAGAAGACCTGACCTGCCGTCTCTATCATTTCAACTTCGGTTTTCTCACTCTCTACGCCTACGACACTTCTGTCATCATCCACCCCGAACAGGATCCTGCCTCCTCTTGTGTTTGCGAACCCTATGAGCGCGCGCGCAATCTTCGCCGGACTGGTAACCTTCCGCTTGAATTCAAGCTGAAACCCCTCACCTTCTTCCAGGAGCAGCAGAAACTCTTTGGTCTTCATCCTCTCCTCCACAATGCTGTCAGAGACCCCGTGCCGCCATCCTGTTCATAATGAGCTGGGATCGATGTTCGAGGTACCTGGTTTCTTTGTCCACACGATACCTCCGTGGATTTGGAATAACGGCAGCGAGGCGGGCTGCCTCCTCGCGTGTCAGCATTGCCGCGGACTTTCCGAAATACGTCTGCGACGCGGATTCGATGCCGTAAATTCCGCTCCCCCACTCGATCACGTTCAAGTACAATTCCAGAATGCGAGACTTGCCCAACTTCTTTTCCATATACCATGTGAGAACCCATTCTTTCAATTTCCGAAGCGGGTTCTTGGATGGCGAAAGGTACAAGTTTTTCACTAGCTGCTGTGTGATCGTGCTCGCCCCCCGTGCCGCTCTTCCTTCTTTGACGTTCCGTTCGAGCGATTCGCGAAACTCAAACCAATCGAAGCCCTCATGCGACCAGAAGGTGCCATCTTCTGAGACGATTACGGCGTTTACGGCATCCTTCGCAATTCGCCCCAGCGGTGTCCAACGTTGCGCAATGCGGAATGGTTTCCCATTTCCCTCGGCTTCCTCGCGATGCTTCCGCATGAATGCCGTTTCGCCCGGATTGGTCAGCCTAAGCTGGTTAATACTCCCGTACGGGAGCACGGCCAATTCAATCGCCATCCACGCGACAAACGCGATGAACACGCTCAGCACTTTGCGAGCTCGCCCCCACGTGAAGAGGGCGCCGGGCCATGAGCGAATCGTCAAAGGCACATGTGTTCTCAGCAAATGAGCGAGCGTTTACGGCTGTCGAGAAATCCCTGGAGAAGGATGGCGGCAGCCATGGCGTCCACTCTCCCTTTGTTGGTGCGCCGGTCTTCACGTTTTGTCCCCATCGTCAGCAACGTTTGATGTGCGATGGAAGTGGTGAAACGTTCGTCCCAGTGGATAATTTCAATACTTGTCCCTTTCCTTACCTCCTCCACAAACTTCTCCACCTCTACCGCCTTTTTGCCCTTCTCCCCCTTGAGATTCAAAGGCATGCCGACAACGACGAGACCAACTTCCTCCTGCTGAATCGTTTCGCAAATCCGGTCGATAACCCCGAGCTTATTGTCGAGTGTTTTGAACGGCACGGCGATAATCTGCAGAGGATCAGACAGAGAAAGTCCGATGCGGGTTGTCCCAAAGTCGATTCCCATGATTCTTTTGTGTTGACCAGCAGTGTGGTCTACCGTCATATGTTTTTCTTCATCCAAGGAATCGATCGACCTCAATGATGCCTGGCACCCGTCGTATCTTGTCCACGACACGGAAGAGATGGTCGGTATTCTTCACATAAAGGATGATCTGACCTTCGAACATGGAGGCGCGTGAATCGATGTTGACGCTTCGAATATTCGTGTTCTGATAGGAAGAAATCGCATGCGTCACGTCACTCAGAAGCGCAGGGCGGTCCTTGCCATACACCCTGATTGCCGCGATGAAGTCGACTGCGTTCGCAGGAGGCCAGCTCACCTCTACGATCCGCTCGCTTTCAGTCATCCTCTTTGAAATCACGTTTTTGCAGTCTTTGCGATGGATCTTGATACCCTCACCGATCGTCACAAACCCAACGATCGCGTCTCCGGGAATCGGGTTGCAGCACTTGGCATACTGGTGGAGGAAGTTATCAGTCGATCCAAGCACTGAGATTCCGGTAGTGAGCTCCCGTGCCGACGCGATGAACTTCTTGAACAACGACGAAGACTCGCCCGCCCCGCTCTCAGCGTCTTGCACAGGCGGTTTCGGCCTGACGATGAAGTCTTCAATGAACATATCCGGGTCAATGCGGTTCTCGGCAATCTCTATGTAGAACGTCTGAATGTTCTCGATGCGAGCTGCGTGGATGATCTTGAGCAAATCGTCCTCGCCGTAGTGCAGCTTATTCCGCTTGAGTCTCTTTTCCCACATATCCTTTCCAGTTTCGGCTTTCTTGCGTTCCTCTTCACGGATCCATCGTCTGATATGTGCCTTGGCCTTATGCGTGACGACAAACTTGTCCCAATCAGGATTCGGGTTCTGGTTCTTGGAAGTGATAATCTCCAGC
Organism: Ignavibacteriales bacterium; assembly: GCA_026390595.1. Taxonomy (NCBI): domain Bacteria; kingdom Pseudomonadati; phylum Ignavibacteriota; class Ignavibacteria; order Ignavibacteriales; species Ignavibacteriales bacterium. The sequence goes on along the minus strand of JAPLFQ010000033.1, from coordinate 21,180 downwards.
TGATCGCCGCTCCTCAGAAGCGTGTTCAACGGAACGATGCGACCGTTGACTTTCGCACCAATGCAATGGAAACCGACATTCGAATGAATTTCAAAGGCGAAATCCACCGGCGTCGCGTTGCGCGGCAGGATACGGAGATCACCTTTCGGGGTAAAGACGTAGATTTCATCCTGATAGAGGTTCAGCTTGAAGCTTTCCAAAAGCTCCTTTGGCGTGTCTTCAGTCCGCTGCTCGAAAATCTCGCGGACCCAATTCACCCATTGTTCGAGTTCCTTATCAACAGAGCTCTTATTCTCTTTGTACATCCAATGAGCAGCCACACCCTTTTCGGCAATTTCATGCATCGCGTGGGTGCGGATCTGCACTTCGACGAGTTTCCCGCCGGGGCCCACAACAGTCGTATGAATTGACTGATAGCCGTTCTTCTTGGGTATGGAAATGTAATCCTTGAATCGCTCGGGGATGGGCTTGTAGAGCTCCGAGATGACGCCATAGACAAGGAAGCAATCGTTGTTGTCCTTTGTATCGAGGATAAACCGGACAGCGAATAAGTCGTAGATCTCATCGAGAGGTTTGTTCCGTCGCACCATCTTGTTGTAGATGCTGAAAAGGTGCTTAGGCCGTCCCTCAAGCTCAAGCGGAATACCCTCTTCACTGAGCCGCTTCTCGATGGGCGCTACGAATTTCTTGATGTAATGCTCTCTCTCACGCCGGCGGGATTTCAGCTGACGGGCGATCTGATCATACTCAACACGGTGCAGAAACTTGAACGACAGATCTTCGAGCTCCCATTTGACCTTCGCAAGTCCGAATCGATGTGCAAAGGGGGCATAGATGTCGAGGGTCTCCCGGGCGAGGCGTTGCTGCTTTTCAACGGGAAGATACTCAAGGGTCCGCATGTTGTGCAACCGGTCTGCGAACTTGATGAGCATGACGCGGATATCGTTCACCATGGACAGGAGGAGTTTGCGATAGCTTTCCGCCTGTGTAACCTCGTGACTTCTGAAGATGTCCGTGATCTTTGTGGCACCGTCAACAATATCAGCCACGGTGCCGCCAAATTCGGCCCGGATGTCCTTCAGATCAAAGGTCGTGTCTTCAACAACATCGTGCAGCAGAGCGCTTGCGACGGAGACGTCATCGAGAGGGATCTCCTTCGCTACGATCATTGCTACTTCATAGGGATGAGAGAAATAGGGCTCACCGGAGGCGCGCAGATCATTCTTGTGCGCATTGAGGCTGAGGGTAAAAGCCCGCGTGATCAGGTCTTCGTCTACTGCGCGCAGGTTCTTGCGGCAGACAGATAGAAGGTCATCAAGCCTGTTTTTGAACTGAGCGTCAATCATACACGCATTTCCCCACGGTCCCTCTTCGTTGAATATATGGATCGCGGCACCAATGTCAAGAATGTATCACATTACTCCCGGGAGGAACGCACTGCGCCGAGTTTTTGCTGGAGATCTTTCGCCTGCTCCAGCTTGCTCTCGATGCGCTCTCTCAGGTGCGAAGGGAAATCGTCCGGCTTAAGTTTCAGGATCGACGTGAGGTATTGGCGCACATGATCAGTGTCACCAATCTCCATCCGCAGGGTAGCGATATTCAATCGGCACACGAACTCATTGTATCCATTTTCACCCTCTTCCTCTTCCAGACTTGCGAGCAGGCGCTCGAACGAGGTGATCGCTTCTCTGGTTTTTCCCGATTTTCGAAGGGCGGTCGTCAATCCCCACAGAAAAACCTGATTCGAAGGGTAACGCTCAAGACCTACCTGGGCGCATTCGATTGCCTTATCATAATTCCCGGCATCGGTGTAGATGGCTACAAGCATGCTCAATGCTGTGTAACGGTTGTAGACGCCGTGTTCTACCGTGTTGGCGAGAAGCGGAAATGCCTTCGGTCTGTCGTCCCCTACAAATGGCAGCCAATTGAAATGTTCGGTCTTTCTGCTGCGCCAGTAATAGAAACCACCAATGCCAGCGCATGCGTCGTACAACGTCGCATCCCGATCAATTGCATCCTTGAATGCAGAAAAGGAAGCCACACCCCGCATCGCACCACCCATCCAATCCCCCCTGTACACCCTTGCATACGAATCGCATCCCTCAGCGGACCCAAGGTAAAAATATCCCCATCGAGTGTCATTGCCACCCGCCTCGATCATCGCTTTTGCTCTTTCCTTCGCAAGAACAAGAAGTGAATCAAAACTCTGCTGATCAACCTGAAGTTCGTGATCGACGGCTCTTGTCTGTATGACGCCGGCGCGGTACACATAGCCGGCAGGATGATCCGGGTACTCCTTGATAAGACTTTGAAACACCGAATCGGCTTCACGGTACTTCTGCTGCCACGTAAGGTCAATTCCCTGCGCAGCGAGCGCATGCATGCGGGGATCCGGTAAGACAGTCTGCGCTGCCGCGCCAACGGTCCAGATCATCATTGCGAGACACCACATTGCACAAAGGCGCAACCTCATTGCTCACTCAGTCCCGAAAATTCGATCGCCCGCGTCACCCAGACCCGGCAAAATGTACCCTTTGGAGTTGAGCTTTTTATCTAACGAGCACGTGAAGATCGGCACGTCGGGATGTTCCCTGTGCACGCGTTTGACACCTTCCGGCGCTGCCACAAGTGTCACGCTGACCAAGGTCCTGGCGCCTCGTTTCTTGAGATACGTGATTGCGGTCGCCAGACTACCCCCCGTCGCGAGCATTGGGTCAAGCAAGAATACCATCGCCTCCTTCAGGTTTTTCGGAACCTTGAAGTAGTAATCAACCGGCTTGAGTGATTGCTCGTCACGGTAGAGGCCAATGTGACCAACCTTGGCGTCAGGTAACACCTCGACAAATCCTCCCACCAGTCCCAAGCCTGCACGCAGGATGGGAACCAGGACAACAGGACGAGCGAGGACGTATCCCTTCGTGGAAGCCAGCGGAGTTCTGATGGGGATTTCCCGAAGCATAAGGTCTCTCGTAACCTCGAAGGCCATCAACGTCGAAGCCCGCCGCAGGATGGAACGGAACTGGTTGCTTGGTGTCCGCCTGTCCCGGAGCAGCGTAAGGTCGCGTTGAACAAGCGGATGGTGGAGAACGGTAAGATTCTTCATGGTCCGACCTGATTAGGGAAGGGTTACTTCTTCTTGAACGTGAGCGTAAAAGGGACACCCGCAAAACCAAAGCAATCTCTGATCCTGTTTGCCAGATAGCGCTTGTACGATTCTTGGATAAGTTTCGGCTCTTTGCAGAAGAACGCGAACATCGGGGGCTGCGTCTTGACCTGTGTGATGTACTTGATCTTGATCTCTTTTGGGCTTGATGACTTCGGCGGATTCCGGTCGATCTCTGGAAGGAGAACGTCGTTGAGCTCACTGGTCTCAATCCGTTTGCATTGCTCTGCGTGGAGCAACTTGGCTCGATCAACCAGCTTGTGGATCCGCTGTTTTGTCAGGGCGGAAACGAAAACAATTGGTATATGGTCATGGATACCCAGCTTTCCCTTGAGAAATGTCTCATATTCGCGGGCGGTGTCCGTCTCCTTCTCGACCAGGTCCCACTTGTTTACGGCGATGATGGCTGAACGCCTCCGCTCCATTGTCGATTCCACGATATGAAGATCCTGGACATCGAATCCACGCCCTGCGTCGAACAGAATCAGGGCGACATCGCACCGCTCGATGCTACGGAGCGTCCGCATTGCACTATAAAACTCGACGCTTTCCGTGAGCCGTCTACGTTTCCGCAGGCCCGCTGTATCGACAAGAACAAATTCCTCCCCGCCATACTTCAGAATAGAGTCGATCGGATCTCGCGTGGTGCCTGGAATCTCAGTTACAACTTGTCTCGATTTGCCCAGGAGAGCGTTCACGAGCGATGATTTCCCCACATTCGGCTTTCCTATGACTGCGATACGCAAACGTTCTTGCTCCCCCTCTTCCTCCGGGGCCGCTTTGAGAAGTGAAGTGATGATATCCAGGAAATCACCTATCTGTCGTCCCGCCAAAGCAGAGATCGATATAGGTTCTCCGAGACCGAGAGCGTAGAACTCCGCCGCGTCAATTTCGCGTTTGGCGGAGTCAATCTTGTTCACCGCGAGGCAAATCGGCTTCTTGGACTTCCTCAGGATGTTGGTGATTTCCTGATCCAAGGGAGTAATACCCGCCTGTGCATCGACCACAAAAACGACAACATCCGCCTCTTCGATGGCGATGCTGGCCTGTTCCCGTATTGCGCGCTCGAAGACATCCTCCGAATCCGGGACATAGCCGCCTGTATCGATGATCGTGAAGTGAGTGCCCGCCCATTCGGTTTCGGCGTATTTCCGGTCCCGCGTGACGCCAGGCATGTCATGAACAATAGCCTCCCGTGCGCCCAGGATTCGGTTGAAGAGCGTGGACTTCCCAACGTTCGGACGTCCCACGATTGCGATGATGGCAGATGGCATGGCTTTGAGTTTCCGACTGTATACAATGGTAGCCAAAATTGGCTACAGATTCAACGAACCTGAAGGAGGATCGGTTGGGAATGTACGACCGGGAAGCGAAAGGCGAGAAAACGACATTTCGAAGGATTGTCGGGGCGGCGAGATTCGAACTCGCGGCCTCTTGGTCCCGAACCAAGCGCGCTAGCCAGGCTGCGCCACGCCCCGAACTAAACTAATAGACTAAATGTACTCAAATACTGACGAAAAAGCAACGACGATGTGGCCCGTCTACGATTTTCTGGTCCCAGAATACAAGTCCACAATTTTTCTGGCAACAACTACCACATCTCCCCTGCCCGACATCGGAAATTCGTGTATCCTCTTGTCGGCTGCGAACCAGGTGACCTGCCTCTTCGCAAATCTCCTCGAGTTCTGTTTGATGACTTCAATCATCCTTTCGAAGTCGGTGATGCCCTCGAGATGGTCGAACACTTCTTTGTAGCCGACAGTATTGAGCGCGTTCAGATTTCTGTCGAGTCCCATCGCTCGTAATGCACGGACTTCGTTAACCAGCCCCGCATCCATCATCACATCAACCCGGCTATTGACGCGTGCATAGAGATCGCTTCGATCCCATTTCAGGCTCACTTGAAGAGTTCCAAAGTCCACCGCACGGATTTGTTCGGCATGGAGTTCAGACAGAGGTCTTCCCGCAATGGTGAACACTTCCAACGCACGTACGACGCGGCGAGCTGTGATTTCCTTCATCTGCGCAAGGGCGTTCGGGTCCACACGCTTTAGCTCGACAAGAAGCGCTTCCAGTCCATGCGTGCTCAATCGCTCCTCGAGTCCCGCACGAATCTCGGGATCACTTTCCGGACCGTCGAAGATCCCGTCAATCGCGGCTTTTACATACAGCCCAGATCCGCCCACGAGAATCGGGGTATGTCCGCGCTGGAAGACTCCTTGGAGAACTCTCTTGACGTCCTCTCCGTACTTGCCAGCGCTGTAGGTTTCACGGGGATCGAGGATATCGATAAAATGATGCGGCACCTGCTCTCTTTCGGCCACAGTAGGCTTCGCCGTCCCAACATCGAGGTACTTGAAAATCTGGCGTGAATCGGCCGAGACAATTTCCCCATCAAGCATCTCTGCCAGGGAAAGCGCCAACGCAGTCTTACCAGACGCGGTTGGACCAACAACTGCAAGGATCGTGCGGTTCTTCACATCGCTACTCGAAGCCCATGCATAAACATTGAGAACCTAACTCAGAACTTACTGACCGTTCCAACCCTTTTTGCCAATCAACGGGACGAATTTGAAGCCCTTGATCACACGGCTCTCGAATATCTCGCCGGTTTTGGTAAACACGTGGAGGTCCTGCATATCGAGAGTGCCAACCGGAATGACGAGACGTCCGCCATCAGCAAGCTGCTTAAGAAGTGGTTCCGGGACATCCGGAGCTGCCGCAGTGACAATAATCCCGTCGTACGGTGCGAACTCCGACCAGCCTACGGTGCCGTCGCCGACTTTCGACCCGATCCGAAATCCGAATTTATCGAACATCTTTCTTGCCTGCAGCAGGAGATCAACGTGTCGCTCAATCGTAAACACCCTGCATCCCATTTCTGCAAGAACAGAGGCCTGATAGCCGGAGCCCGTTCCAATCTCAAGGACTTTGCTGCCTTCCTTCGACGCCAATTCCTGAGTCATGTAGGCCACAGTATAGGGCTGGGAGATCGTCTGCTGTTTTGCTATCGGAAGAGCGGTGTCATCATACGATCGGTTGGTAAAAGGCTCTGAGACGAACAGATGCCTTTCGATCTTCCCCATCGCCTTCAGGAGACGCTCGTCGGTGATCCCTTTGTCCCGCAGCACTTGTATCATTTCACGGCGTTCATCTTCGAAACGGCTCATTCATACTCCCTCAGTAACACGTGGAGAAAATTCTTTGTCGTTTTCCAATGCGTCATGTGACTTGGCGCCCCGGCATAAATCGTTTCAATCGGCACAGACGAAATGCGAAACCCTTTTCGTGCGGCCTTGATAAGGATTTCCGTTTCCGCTTCATACCCGTCAGAGTCAACCTTCACGGCCACAAGCACCTGCCTTGAAATCAAGCGAAATCCAGTTTGGCTATCCCGAATCCTGACACCTGTACGGGCAGACACCAACGCGGACGTAATCGTGTTTGACAGCACGCGATGGGCAGGCATTCCGCTCCCAAATCTGCCGCGGGAACCCAAGATCAGGTCCCCGTCGCGCGCCTGCCAGGCAGCCAGAAATTTCGGAATATCTTCGGGATCATGCTGCAGATCAGCATCCATTGTAATAACGGAGTCGTATCGTGGCGATGCAAGGATGTGTTCAATTCCTGTTCGGAGAGCCGCTCCCTTACCTCGATTGACAGCGTGACTGATCACTACCACGCCGTTGTCCCTTCCCGCCGCAGCCGTCCCATCCGAGGAACCGTCATCCACCACCACGATGGCATCCGACCCCACGTACTTACGAATACCTGAGAGCAGCGACGACATCGACTTCTCTGCGTTGAATGCCGGGATGATGACAGCCGTCATTGTCGGTGTCCAGTCTCCTTGAGAGCGTCGGCGACGACGGCAACGCGTTTCATTTCCCGTACGTCGTGGACACGCACGATGTGCGCACCGCGCAGGATGCAAGCCGTGACAGCTGCGGCAGTCCCCTCGAGTCTCTGGTCCACGGGCAGGTCCAGAAGCTTGCCAATGAATGACTTCCTTGAAGGACCAACAAGCAGAGGATAACCAAGGCGATTGAATTCACCGAGCCGTCTCATCAAAACGTAATTGTCTTCCAATCCTTTGCCGAAACCGAGTCCCGGGTCAACAATGATCTGTCGAACTCCGCGCCCGTGCGCCAGCCAGGCCTGCTTCTCGAGAAAGCTGTAGACATCATGGACGACATAATCGTACGTGGGGTTCACCTGCATCGTTTTCGGTGTACCAAGAACATGCATCAGCACGACAGCAGCCCCATACTCACAAATCACGTCAATCATCGCCGGGTCGTACGTCATTCCGCTGATATCGTTGACGACACTCGCACCAGCGCGAAGCGCCGCCCGGGCAACATTCGATTTGTATGTATCGACAGAAAGCGGGATCCCAACACCTTTGCTTAGGCGTTCGATGACAGGCACCACACGCCTGATCTCCTCCGCCTCAGTCACCGGGTCCGAGCCCGGACGTGTCGATTCGCCCCCGATGTCCAGGAAATCCGCCCCCTGCTGCACGAGTTCGAGCCCCCTGGCAACGGCAAGTTCCGTGTCGAAGTAGCTGCCCCCGTCTGAGAATGAGTCGGGCGTAACATTGAGGATACCCATAAGGTGAGTTCTCGAAGACAGGTCATACACCTGCGTCTTACAACGAAATTCCATGGAACCCTGTGGGGTGATCATCGTATCCGGTGGGATTTATACACTGACGTCTTTGCCCCGCTGATACCGTACAATGCGTGAATCAAAAAACTCTCTGCCATCAGAACCTAAGGTTCACTACACGAGTGATAGAATCCGCATTTTGGACAGATCAGCTTGCATTTGCGACTCTGAAGCATGGTGCCACAGTTTACACAATACTGCCAGTAATGAACCTCGTTTGCCGCACAGTTTGCGGCCGCGTCCTCTTCACTCTTTTGTTCACCAGGGATCTCATCTTCCATTCGCCGACCTCGGTCGATAGTGGAATGTGTGTTCGTGGGCTCGCATCACCAGGCGAGACGAGCAAGGGCGATGCTCAATGCTCTGACAGCACCCGTCATATTGAAAGGCTCGCGCTCGGTTGTTCGTTCGGGGACATCAAGGGATGAGTGATAGTATGCCGAGTAGTCAACATAGACCGTATCCCGCGGACCCTTCCAGGCTTTCGAATTCCATCCGGGTGTTTGAGGGAGCGGCTTCAATTCATTCCAAGCTGCAGTAAAAATCGTGACTGCCGGGATCTTTACATCGGGTACTTTCAGCCGCCGGAGACTTCCGGGAAAGAATACGTAGGAGTCTGTTCCTCCCTGGGAGGGGTTTGTCGTCGATTCCGCCCAGAAACCCTTTTTACCCGCATACGCCTCTCCTACCCGCTCCAGTGTTCTTAACAGAATCTCGTTGTGCTTCACGTCGTTGGATTCAAAGTACAGGCAGTTGCGCTTGGCCCCGGTCCCAATTTGATCAAAGTTCAAAACGGCTTCGATGTTCCGGAGGCTGTCCCTGTTCAGTTGAATGTAATGCTCCGCCGAGAAGATCTCGCTGCCCCAGACAATGAATCGGATCGAGTATTTCGGTTTTGGCAGTCTGTGGGATGAGACCATTTCGCGGAGCACTCGTGCCGTTTCCAGGACTCCCGAAACACCTGAAGCGTTGTCGTCAGCGCCAGGTCCTCCGGAGTCGGAATCACCGTGCGCGCAGACGAGATAGTATCTGTCGCTCTCCCCTTCCAGTGTTGCGATGACAGTTTTCGGTCGCGCTGAATCGACTGATGTCAGTGTTGAATACCTGATCAGCACCGACTCACTGTCTGCCAGCGCCTTTCGAAGGGCTCTGGCATTGTTTGTGGAGAGGTTGAACAAGGGGATGGCGTTCTTTGAAGATGCCGGAAGGTCTGAAATCATCGCCCAATCGGAATATGCGCCTTCAAGTTCAGGAGATGCCACCAAGAGACAGGTCGCTCCGTTCTCCACCAGGGAATTGTAGAGCCGACGAGAAACGGCGTTATCGATGAGCACGGCTTTTCCCTTTGTTTCTCCCCGCGACAATTTCTCCGGGTCCCGGGTATAAACGAGCTCAGACGTTGTGTCCCGAACTGATGGTGAATACGCCCCCACCCATTCGTGCTCGATCAATCGCATCAGAGTCTCCGGCTCCTCAACTTTCAGGCTCCATCCCTTCGCACTGAAGGCAAGCCGAGGAGGGTCTTTCTGGACCACGGGTTTGAAGCCGGCTTCCTTGAATTTTCTAACGGCATAGGCTGCGGCCTTCTCGCCTGACGCAGTCCCGCCGCAGCGCGAACCGATGGAGACAAGCTCCCTCACCTGCTGGAGCAGTCTGGCTGTGGAAACGCGAGAAGCCAGATTCTCCTCCAGCCGACTCTGCGACAGACAAAGTGCAGCGGGGAAACATAGAGCGATCGCGGCAAGGATAGTACTGTTTCGTTTCAATCTCGAATGCCCCGGCTATGGAACGCACAGTGCAGCAACTGTGACACATAGTACCAAATAGTTGAGCACTGAGCAATTCAAAAATGAAAAAGGGCCGAAGTTCTCACCCCGGCCCCCTTGATTCCGCCACCGTTCACACTACTTTCCAGCAACCAGCGTCTTGTACCGATCATTGATTCTTCCCCAATGAAGATTGCTGAAGAAGTTATCGATGTACTTCGCACGCGCCGGACCGTCTTTGTGGTAATAAGCATGCTCGAAGACGTCGCACGAGATGAGCGGCACTGCGCCCCAGATGGCGCCATACTGGTGCTCATCGACAGTCACGTTCAACAATCGACCTGAGTACAGCCGGTCGAATACCAGCAAGCCCCAACCGCTCAATTTGGCCGAAATCGTTCCAGCTTTGAAATCAGCTTTCCACGCGTCAAACGAGCCAAATTCTTTTTCAATCGCCGCCTTCACTTCCGGTCCTTTGTTCGGATCGCCATCTCCTCCAAGCACTTCCCAGTAGAGGTCATGCAGCAGAGCGCCGGAGTGATTCCATGTGAACCTTCGCTTCAACTCGCCGATAACACTGTAGTTTCCGTTTGCTGCGGCCCTATCGGCCCCTTCGAGCGCCTTCTCGATGTTGTTCAGGGCGGTGACGTACCCTTTGTGATGGGTGTTATAATGCCAGTCGGTAGTCTCGGCGCTGACCACTCCTGCGAGCAGCGTTTTCGCTTCTTCGTCCGAATATGGACGGGGATTGAACTTCCATTCATACGCCATTGCGTGAATCCTTTCGTGTTGGGGGTGCGGTGATGTGTTTGGTAATAGGTCTTTTCAATTCTCGATGGACACTTGCACGGAGAGTCGCAATCCCGTTCAGCCAAAATTCAACATGAGCCTGGCTGCTTCCGACATCATAGCCGGGTTCCAGGTTGGTGTAAATACCAGCTCGACGCGCACGTTGCTGACCCCTTGTACCGTCTGCGCCCTGCGCTTGACATCCGCCGCAATCATCGGGCCCATGCCGCAGCCGGGCGCTGTAAGCGTCATGGTGACAAAGACGTTTGCCTCACCCGGAATTTCATCGTCAATCTTCAGGTCATACACAAGTCCGAGGTCCACAATGTTCACCGGGATCTCAGGGTCATAGCATTGTTTCAGAGCATCCCACATCATTGCCTCAAGGCTCGTCTGAGCGGTGACAACGCGGCTTCCGACCTGGACCTCTGCGGGTTCGAAGACCGGCGCCTGCTGCGGTTCTCCCTGCGATGCTAGGTTTTCTTCCATGAGCTGAATCCTTTGCTCAGACACCAAATGAGTGACCGCAGCCACAGGTCTTTGCGGCATTCGGATTGTTGAAGACAAAGCCGCGTCCGTTCAAACCGTCAGAGAATTCGAGTATGGTCCCGGAGAGGTAGAACTGGCTTTTCGGATCGATGCAGACTTTCAATCCTTCAAGTTCGTACACCGTGTCGCGCTCTTTCGGTGTCTCATCGAAGGCCAGGACGTACGTCATACCCGAACAACCACCCCCTTTGACGCCGAGCCGCAAGGCATGCACGTCTGGTATCTTGGCTTCGAGCTTGATTCTTCTTATTTCTTCAGCCGCGCGCGGCGTTATTGTTACAATCTCGGCTGGAACTGCCTGCACTTCTGCGAAGATTTCTGCCATGATATTCTCTCTCCAGTTCAGTTCGATAACCCAAACATAGTATCTATTCCGTGGACACCGCTTCGCTCTTGGATTCAAGCGCACTGTTCATCGTGTGCCACGCAAGGCTCGCACATTTCACGCGAGCTGGGAATTCGCTCACGCCTGCGAATGCTGCAAGCTTTCCAAGCGCCTCAAAGCTGATTTCGGTGAGTTCGCCAGTCACCAGTTTGTGGAATGTTTCAAACATCTCCTGCGCTTCCGCCTTCGTTTTACCCTTCACGAGCGTTGTCATGACAGAAGCAGAAGCTTTCGAAATAGCACATCCGGCCCCCTCAAAGGCGATATCGACAATCGTCTCACCATCCAGCTTCAGGTGGAGGGTGTAGTGATCGCCGCAAAGCGGATTATATCCTTCAAGTGTCCGGGTGGCATCAGCAAGTTTTCCAAAATTGCGGGGTTTCTTGTTGTGCTCGAGTATGATTTCCTGATACAAGGACCGCAGCTCTGACATTAGTGAAACACCTCTTTCACCCTATAAATTCCGCGGACAAGATCGTCAATTTCAGATCTTGTGTTGTAAAGGGCGAAAGAAGCCCTCACTGTTGCGGGGATTCCGAATCGAAGCATCACTGGCTGGGCACAATGGTGGCCTGTTCGAACAGCTATCCCTTCCTGATCGAGTATCGTGCCGATGTCATGAGGGTGCACCTCATCCATGACGAAGGAGACAACCCCGGCTTTCTCACTTGCCGTCCCGACTATCCGCAGGCCGGGGATCGCTCCTAGTACTCTTGTTGCGTAGTCGAGCAATTCATGTTCATAGCGGTACATAGCCTTCCAATCGAGGCTATTCAAGAAATCAAGGGCAGCACCGAATGCTATCGTATCAGCGATGTTCGGTGTTCCTGCCTCAAATTTGTGCGGCAGATCATTGAACAACGTTTTCTCAAAGGTCACAGACCGAATCATGTCGCCACCTCCTTGATACGGCGACATGGCTTCGAGAAGGGCCTGCTTCCCGTACAGGACCCCTACACCCGTAGGACCGAACATCTTGTGAGCGGAGAAAGCATAGAAATCACAATCGAGATCCTGAATATCAACACGGAAATGCGGAACAGCCTGGGCCCCATCAACAAGCACAGGAATGTTATGTCGATGAGCGATGCTCACCATGCGCTTCACCGGATTGACAGTCCCAAGAGCGTTCGACACGTGGGCAATCGCAACGAGTTTTGTCCTGGGACCGATCAGCCGTTCGTATTCGCTCATGATGACTTCCCCTTTGTCATCAATCGGCGCGACTTTCAACGCAGCTCCTACGCGGTTGCAGAGCATTTGCCATGGGACAATATTGGAGTGGTGCTCCAGCCCGGTGATGAGAACTTCATCTCCCTTGCCTACATGCGATCCTCCGTAGGCGCTTGCGACAAGGTTGATCCCCTCTGTCGTCCCCCGCAAGAAGATGATTTCTTTCGTCGAAGAAGCGTTGATGAAACCCCTGGTCTTTTCACGTACCCCTTCATACACTTCTGTCGCCTTTTCGCTCAGTGCGTGAACTCCGCGATGAATATTCGAGTTCAAGTGACGATAGTACTCTACCAACGAGGCAATGACCGAATCCGGCTTTTGTGTCGTTGCAGCATTGTCGAGATACACCAGCCTCTTTCCGTGAACACTTTCACGAAGAATCGGAAACAACGTGCGTATATGTTCCGTGTCAAATCCAGTTACCGTATTCGCTGGCTGCGTACTGCCGCGCTGAGCTTGCATTGTCATACTCACGACTTCCTTCCCTGGTCGAGTCGGCCGCGGATCAACTCACCGAGTTGCGTCCTTAGTGGTTCAACATGCACCCGATTCACGACATCGCCCGCAAACGCGAACGTGAGCATATCACGCGCCGACACTACATCGATTCCCCTCGACCGCAAATAGAACACCTGTTCTGCGTCAAGCTGCCCAACAGTGGCACCATGAGTACACTTCACGTCGTCGGCGAATATTTCCAGTTGCGGCTTCGTATCAACTACCGCTTCGTCAGAAAGAAGCAGTGTCTTGTTGGTCTGTTTCGCGTCGGTCTTCTGAGCCTGCGGCCGGACGAAGATCTTTCCGTTGAAGACGCCGCGCGATTTCCCGTCGAGAATGGATTTATACAACTCATGGCTCGCACAATGCGGTTTCGCGTGATCGATCGTGGTGTGGTTATCGATCAGTTGCGTCGCAGTACCCAACGAGAGGCCGTTCAACGTGCATTCGCTTCCCTCGGCGTCCAGAATTGCAGTGACATTATTCCGGACAATCGAGCCACCGAGGGCAATGGAATTCGACGTGAATGTTGTCTTAGCCCCCAGTCGAGCGTGGATCATCGCCACGTGGTAAGCGGCGAGGCTTTCATTCTGCAATTTGTCATGCTCAAAGATGGCGTCATCTCCGGCAATAATCTCCGAGACGGCGTTTGTGAAGTACCGTGTATCTGCAATCGCAACGTAGCTTTCAACGACTGAGGCCTGGCTCTTCTTGCCGAGGACAATCAGGTTCCGGGGCGAAACAAGAGCATCAATGACTCCTGAGGCGACGAAAAGAAGATGGATCGATTCTTCCAGTACCACGCCGTCCGGTATGAAGATGAACGCCCCGTCGTTCAGAAACGCGGTATTGAGCGAAACGAACGGAGTTTCATCCACCTTTACCTGAGTGCCAAGGAACTGCTGCAGACGCGCCTCCCCTTCCCTGACTGCCGCAGCGATGGAGCCGCAATAGACTCCCTTGGGAAGCGCTCCCTTCGTCGAAAGTTCGGATGAATACTGTCCGTCGACAAATACAAGCTGGTGATGCGTGCCGAATGAGAATGGTTGAAGCCTGGACGGGAGAATTCCCCGGCTGTCATACCGGAGAACGGGCTCGAAATCGATCTTCGCGATCGGAGAAACGTTCGTGAACTTCCATTCTTCGTGGCGCGTCGTTGGGAAACCGCCGTCGCTGAATTTCCCGATGGCTTCGCACCGAAGGGAATGAAGTTCCGTCTTCGAAGCTCCGTTGAGCGTTCGCTCAAATGCCTCGAAGCGGGACTGGTACCAATCGACTGCCTGATGTGATGCGTTCATATCTTCTTTGTCTCTTAGGCGTGAATAGAGTTTCGATCTTCTTCTTTTACCCAATCATATCCCTTTTCCTCGAGCTCGAGGGCGAGATCTTTCCCGCCTGATTTTACGATCCTGCCATCCACAAGGACATGAACGAAGTCGGGAATGATGTAGTTGAGCAACCGCTGATAGTGAGTCACCGCGATGACCGCGTTGTCTTTCCGGCGAAGCTTGTTGACACCATCGGCGACGATTCGCAGGGCATCGATATCCAAACCCGAGTCGGTTTCATCCAATATGGCCAGCTTAGGTTCCAGCACTGCCATATGGAAGATTTCATTCCTTTTCTTCTCCCCGCCCGAGAATCCTTCATTCACGGGACGATTCAGAAGACTCTCATCGATTTCAACAAGCTTTGTCTTCTTTTTCACGAGCTGCAGAAATTCGACTGCGTCCAGGTCTTCCAATCCCCGATGCTTCCGAACTGCGTTAAGCGCGGCCTTGAGAAAGTAAATATTACTCACGCCGGGTATTTCCACCGGATACTGGAACGCGAGAAACACCCCTTCCCTCGCCCTCTCTTCGGGGGACATGTCCAGCAGATTCTTCCCCTCATACAAAACTTCCCCCTGCGTCACTTCATAGCTTTCCCTGCCGGCCAGGACCTGAGCGAGCGTGCTCTTTCCTGAACCGTTTGGACCCATGATCGCATGCACTTCTCCGGGCTGGACTTTCAGGTTAATCCCGTTCAGGATTTCGTTTCCGTTGACGCTTGCGTGGAGATTCTTGATTTCTAACATCATACCGTTTCCTTGTTTGAAAGTAGGATTATTCAACAAATCTGTGCTGCTTACCCGACGCTGCCCTCGAGGCTCACGCCAAGCAGCTTCTGCGCATCGACCGCAAACTCCATCGGGAGTTCACGGAATACTTCTTTGCAGAAACCGTTGACGATGAGATTTACAGCGTCCTCGGTGGACAAGCCGCGCTGCTTGCAATAGAATATCTGGTCCTCGCCGATTTTCGAGGTGGACGCTTCATGCTCGACCTTGGCAGTCGTGTTTCTCACCTCGATATACGGAAAGGTGTGAGCTCCGCATTTGTCTCCCAGCAACAGCGAATCGCACTGCGAGAAGTTTCTGGAGTTCGTTGCACCCTTTTTGATTTCCACCAGACCGCGATACGAGTTCTGGCCTCTGCCCGCCGAGATTCCCTTGGAAACAATGGTGCTCCGGGTGTTTGCACCAATATGAATCATCTTCGTACCGGTGTCGGCCTGCTGATAGTTGTTCACCACGGCAACCGAGTAAAACTCTCCCACCGAATTGTCCCCTTGCAGCAATACGCTCGGGTATTTCCACGTGATCGCAGAGCCGGTTTCAACCTGCGTCCAGGAGATTTTCGAATTTCTCCCCAGGCATTTACCGCGCTTCGTCACGAAATTATAGATCCCGCCCCGTCCCTCTTTGTCACCGGGATACCAATTCTGGACTGTCGAATACTTGATCCGCGAATTCTCCCCCACGGCGACCAGTTCCACCACAGCCGCGTGCAGCTGGTTGTTGTCCCGCATCGGCGCCGTGCATCCTTCGAGATAGCTCACGTACGCATCTTCTTCTGCAACAATGAGCGTTCGCTCGAATTGGCCCGTATCCGCTGCGTTGATCCGGAAATATGTGGAAAGCTCCATCGGGCAGCGTACACCCTTCGGAATGTAGCAGAACGACCCATCGCTGAACACAGCCGAGTTCAGGGCAGCGAAGAAATTGTCATTCGCGGGTACCACCGAACCCAGGTACTTACGGACAAGGTCTGGATGATTGCGCACGGCTTCCGAAAACGAACAGAAGATGATCCCGAGCTCCATGAGCTTCTCTCTGAACGTCGTTGCAACGGAAACGCTGTCGAACACGGCATCCACCGCAACTCCGCTCAGGCGCTCTTGTTCCTGGAGCGAAATACCCAGCTTTTCGTACGTGCGCAGCAATTCCGGATCAACTTCATCGAGGCTATTGAGCTGTTTCTTCTGTTTCGGGGCGGAGTAGTAGACAATATCCTGATAATCTATCAGGTTGTATCGTACGTTCGGCCAACGTGGCTCGGTCATGGTCAACCAGTGACGGTATGCTTTGAGACGCCACTCGAGGAGCCATTCCGGCTCTTGTTTCTTTGCCGAGATGAACCGGACGGTTCCTTCACTGAGTCCTTTCGGCGCCGCATCGGCTTCGATGTCGGTGACGAATCCCCACTTGTATTCCTGATTGGCCAGTTGTTCTATGCTGTTCGTTTCGGTCGTCATCTATACTCGTTCTTCGTTAAGAGACTTTCGTATTGCGTGGAAGTTCATCATACAGCGCTGGG
This sequence comes from Ignavibacteriales bacterium, assembly GCA_026390595.1. NCBI lineage: Bacteria > Pseudomonadati > Ignavibacteriota > Ignavibacteria > Ignavibacteriales > Ignavibacteriales bacterium. The sequence continues at coordinate 4,488 of JAPLFQ010000033.1, read as the reverse complement.
TGCATCTGCTGCCGACGATGGCGGCGGAGAAGCAACCGGAGCCGCTTGGGGTAATGGTTTTGGAGGCGCCGCTGACGCTGCCGGTTTCGCTGCCGGCGAAGGCTTGAGAGAGACCGTCCTGAACTCCGGATAGTTCAGCATCCATGACCCGGGCTTGATCGGTTTCAAGATGCCCGATTTCTCAAGGTCCGAAATCACAATCGTGGCAAGTTCCTCAGCAGCACCGTATGAGATCTTTCGACCCTTGACCTCTGCATAGGAAAGGATGCCATAATGGAAATCCCGGAAGAACATGTTTGAACAATGATACATGTGCATCCGGCTCTTCAGATGATGCAGGAACTCTTCTTTGCTGACTATGAGTGAGAGTTTTTGAATTGACATGGTGTCGTTTATCTGCTGGCTTTCGTGCGCTTAGATAATTTCTTGAACCGTCATTCGGTCGAAGAGTACATTAAGGTTCCTCTGAAGCTTGCCGAGCGGTCGTCGTATCGTGCAATTATAGAAAAGGTAGCAGCTTTCCGGTCCATCGGTATAACACTCAGCAACCATGGGCTTCGCATCTTCAATAATCCTGATGACCGCAGAAACCTTAAGCTGCTCTGGACGACTTGCGAGGGTGTAGCCCCCTTTCACGCCCTGCAGTGAGCGAACTACTCCTGCCTTCGCGAGCTTCTGCAGTATCTTTGCCAGGAGCTCATAGGGCAGGTCGTACGTCTTGGAGAGCTCTTTCGTGGTGACAACGTTTCCTAGTGGCTTCATAGCCATGTGGCGAAGCGCTATCAACCCGTATTCTACCTTTTTTGAGAGCTGGAGCATATATACGACCTAAGTAGTCCTATATTGAACCAAAAAAAATCAAGGGGTTTCCCTCGACTGAACTACTACAAATATAACGATTTCTGGGCAAATATGTCAAGAACAAACTACATTTTTGACCATCAGATCATTGTCTAGAACAGTTTCGCTCCAGAAATCGTTCCGGGTATGATCGCACCGAGAATGGGCTGAGATCCGGCAAATCGGTGTTCGTGAACCCAGATATTACTCAACACATTGTCGTGCGATTGAATGTAATCGCACGATCCACATCGCCTTCCAAGATCTGATCTGACCTTCATCAGTCGGTCAAATCTCCCCCCATCATTAACTTTGACCCCGATCCCAGCCCTGCAAGGAAACTGCAGCATCGAGTCGCAGATCCAGAACCCAACAAATCCGGCCACTTTGGCAATTCCCCTGGCGATGTTGTTTCTTCACACATCGATCATTAAGTTGAGATCCGAGAGGAACAACCATGAACATTGGAATTACGTGTTATCCGACCTACGGCGGAAGCGGCGTCGTCGCTACAGAACTCGGCAAGGCACTGGCTGAACGAGGACATGCCGTCCATTTCATCAGCTATGCGCTTCCCATGAGGCTCCAGGGTTTCATGGACAACGTTTTCTTCCACGAAGTCGAGATGTCTAACTACCCCCTCTTCGATTTCCCCTTGTACACAATAGCGTTGGCAAGCAAAATGGTGGAGGTGGCACAATATCAGAACCTTGATTTGTTCCATTGTCATTATGCTATTCCACACGCGACGAGCGCTTACCTGGCAAAGGAAATGCTCAAGTCAGACCGCATCAAGGTGATTACCACCCTTCACGGAACCGACATTACGCTTGTCGGCCTCGAACCGAGTTTCCTTCCGGTGATGAAATTCAGCATCGAACGCAGTGACGGTGTGACGGCCGTTTCCAGATTCCTCAAAGAGAAAACGCTTACCAATTACAACATCGAAAAAGAGATCGAAGTCATACCGAATTTTGTTGACACCAGAAAATATCACCGCTCTCCCGGGGAAGATGTCCGACGGCACTTTGCTTCGCCAGACGAGAAAATCCTCGTGCATACGTCGAATTTCCGCCCAGTGAAGCGCGTTGCCGACGTTATTCGGATCTTCAATGAAGTCCTGAAAAAGGTCCCTTCCAGGCTCGTCATCATAGGCGACGGTCCGGACCGCTCGCAGTGCGAGCTCCTTAGCAGGGAACTTGGCATTCAGGACCGTGTAAAATTTCTTGGAAAACAGACGGACGTCATCCATCTCCTTTCCCTTGCAGATCTCTTCCTGATGCCGAGTCAATCGGAAAGTTTCGGCCTTTCGGCCCTCGAGGCAATGGCGTGTGGTGTACCGGTCATTTCTTCCAGTGTCGGAGGTCTGCCCGAACTGCAGCTCCATGGCCAAACAGGATACATCGCCGAGATCGGAGATATCGACCGCATGGCGAAATATGCGATCGACCTTCTTTCCAACCCATCGAAATACCAGTTGTTCGCCAAAGCTGCTCGGGACAGGGCAGTGGAATTCGACGCATCCGTGATTGTGACGCGGTACGAGCAGTACTACGAGAAGATCCTCTCCGGGGGCAGTTGATCCACCGCTCGAGCCACACGACGACAACACCACAGAACATCGATGACATTCCGCAGCGATCCGGAGAAACACGGCGAACTTGTAGCAGAACTCGTTGATATATTCAAAGAGCGGGGGTACACATTGCTGGGTGCAGACGGGGTGGCAGGTCTACCGCGCCCCAAACCGCTCCAGAATGACGGGTACGGGGACCAGCAGGCAAAAGCGCCAGACATTTATGCTTACGACGAAAACACCCGGTGCTACATCATCGGAGAGGCGAAGACAGGAAGGGGAGATTTTGAAACAGATCACGCTCTAACGCAATACAATGTTTTCCTTGATCAATTTGACAAGCATACCGGCGCTCCTGCGATCCTCTTCGTGATTGTCCCCGCCGCCAAGATTCCGGAGTTCAATTCCCTCCTTACACATTACATTCACCCTGATTATTGGGGAAAACTTGTCATCGTCAGCTCCAAAGTCCATGAAACCTGACTAACCTGCCCGCAGTCGCGCAAACTTGACCAGCAGGTTCTTCACCCCAAAGTCCTCAAAATCCACCACCACCTTCATCGCATCCCCTTTCCCGTTCACCCGCACAATTTTCCCGCGGCCGAACATTTCATGCATCACGCGGGTACCCTGCCTCATCTCGAAGGATTCCTGACTCTCATTTTCATAATCAGGCGCTTCGTCTGCGAAGAACTGTTCCTCTTTCGGGACTTTTCGCTCTGGCACCCCCCGTGCTCTGGGCAGGTCCCGGACCGATCCTTCGCCGCTGAACGACGACCGGTGAGAACGGGTCTGAACCACTTCCAGATTCTCTACACCGATTTCGGTAAGGAACCTCGAGGGCGAAGCGAACGCCGCTTCACCGAACCGGTATCTCATCTGAACCTTCGAAAGGAAGAGTTTATTCTGTGCACGCGTGATCCCGACGTACAGGAGTCGGCGCTCTTCTTCGAGGGCCCTGCGCTCAATGGTGCTTGAATAAAAAGGAAGAAGACCTTCTTCCACCCCAGCGACGAACACAACGGGGAACTCCAATCCCTTCGAAGCATGGAGAGTCATGAGCGTGACGACGTTTCGCGAATCGTCCCAATTGTCAATGTCCGCAACGAGCGAGACCTCCTCGAGAAACGCCTCCAAATTCCCGTCCGGATGTTCCTCGATGAACTCCGTGATGGCCGAAAGCAATTCCTGCACGTTTTCCCAACGGCCCATGGATTCGGCGGTCCCTTCTTCCTTGTAACCCCTCAGGATTCCGAGCTCGTCGACCATGGAACGCGTCAATTCACTCAGGGACATTTTTGGTCGTAGCGCAACGTACTTCTGGATAAGGGAGCAGTACTGCGTCACCGCCTTCTTCGCCCGATCCTGAACGCTGGTGACTTCCGCAATCCGAAGGCAGGCTTCGAAAAGACCGAGGTTGTGTTCACGGGCGAACTCCATGATCCGCTCGAGACTTGTATCCCCGATTCCTCGGCTCGGATAGTTGATGGTCCGCAGCAGACTCTCGTCATCCTTCTGGTTGACGAGCATACGGAGGTACGAAAGCACATCCTTGATCTCTTTGCGCTCATAGAACCGGATGCCGCCGACTATGATGTAGGGAACGCCATTCCGGCGGAGGACGTCTTCAAGTGAACGGGATTGGGCGTTTGTGCGATAGAGAATTGCGAAATCCTTCAGCGCCCGCTGCTCGGCAACGATTTCATTCTGAAGGGCTGCCAGGATTTGATGACCTTCGTCCCGATCGTCGAAGCAGTCGAGCAACCGGGCGGGCTCCCCTGCCACGTTCTCCGTCCAAAGGTCTTTCTTGAGCTGATCCACATTGAACTTGATCAGGCGGTCTGCGATCGATAGAATGTTCTTCGTCGATCGGTAGTTCTGCTCAAGCCGGAACGTCTGGCTTTTCGGGTAATCTTTGGCGAAGTCCAGGATGTTCCTGATATCGGCACCGCGGAAGGCGTAGATGCTCTGGGCATCATCCCCCACGACACAAATGTTCTCGTTCTTTTTGGACAGAAGCCTTATGACTTCGTACTGCGCTCTGTTCGTGTCCTGAAACTCATCGACGAGCA